>DAOTWU010000326.1:0-4827 GCA_034435735.1 Anaerolineae bacterium
AAAGCGCCGACACGGTCAAATTGCATATCTTTGACGAATTGCAACAACGTTTCAAACTCTTCGTCAGTTTCGCCCGGATAGCCAACAATAAATGTGGTGCGCAAAGCGAGATGCGGAATACGTTCGCGCAGGGTTTGCACAGTTTCATAAACCCATTCGACATTGGCCGGACGGCGCATCCGTTTAAGCGTTTCGCGGTGGGCGTGCTGTAATGGCATGTCGAGATAAGGTAGCACCTGCTCATGGCGTGCCATCGCGTCCATCAGGCGGGGTGTCACATAACCCGGATAGGCATACATTACCCGAATCCAGGGAATATCTACCGCTTCAACAAGGGTATCAAGCAACTGAGCGAGGCCATCTTTCATGCCTAAATCATGGCCATAATCGGTTGTGTCTTGAGCAATGAGGATAAGCTCTTGCACGCCCATTTGCTCCAACAATTGCGCCTCTTCAATGATGTTATGTAAGGGGCGGCTAACAGCTGTGCCCTTGATTTTGGGAATGGCGCAGAAGGCGCAGGGGCGGCGGCATCCATCCGCAATTTTGAGATAGGCGCTCACTCCCTGAACGCTGGCACGCAAGACACCTCGTTCATCTAAGCCCACCGTTTGCGCCTCATCTGGCAAGTGATAGAGCGGCTGAGGGTGCTCACGTTCGCGTAGGCGGGTGATGAGGTCAAATATATCCATCCAGCGCCGTGTGCCAATCACACCATCAAGGCCGGGCACTTCCTGCACTAAAGCCGCGCCATACCGTTGGGAAAGGCAGCCAGCAGCAATAACCATCTGGCCAGACCGTTTTGCTTCCACCAATTCGCGCAATACATCAATGGATTCCTGTTTTGCGGCATCGATAAAGCCACAAGTATTGACAATCAACACTTCGGCATTTTCTGGGTCGCCAACGCCTTGCATACCATGCTGGTGCAGTAAACGGGCGATACTCTCGCTATCTACAGTGTTTTTTGAACACCCAAGACTGGCGAGGAAAAATTTATCCTTAGCAACAAGCTGAGTCATTAGGTTGAGAAACCTCCGAAACTTAATCGCCTATCAGCGGCGCGCTCTTTGATGGTGTAGGCGTATAAAGCGGTTCGCGCGGGGGCAAAATCGCCGTCGCGGTTGGTGTGGGCGTTATTGTCGGCGTATCCGATGGCGTCGGGGTATTACTTGGGGTTGGTGTAATACTCGGCGTCAGCGTCGCGGTTGGGGTATCCGATGGCGTAGGTGTAATGGTTGGCGTTGGCGTCACCGTCGGCGTATCCGATGGCGTTGGGGTATTGCTAGGCGTCGGGCTAGGGCCTGGCGTGGCGCTAGGCGTTAACTGAGCAAGCAACGTCGGCGCGATCGATTCGCTACGTGGCAGCGGCGTTGGGCTGGCGATGGGGGTGGGTTCAAAGCCAGGTCCAGAGGTAAAATCCATCCGCTGGGGCGTAAAAGTAATATCCACCAATTGCCCCCGACCGCCAAAAACCACCTCTTGCGGCACACCATTATAAACAACGCGCAAGGCTTCGGCATTACTCGCCGAAACCTCAATAATCTCATTACCTTGATATTCAAGAATTGTCTGGTCTGGCAATGCTATACCAGAAAAGCGCTCTATCCCATCCACTTTAATGCGTATCCAACAGCGTTGGGTAAATTGAATATTCACCAGCACGCCCTGCCCCGTATAAGGGCTAAAGGCGATAAGTTCCGGCGTAGAAGTTGGGAAAGGTGTGAACGTTGGGCGCGGGGTGCGGGTGGCTGTTGGCGGCAAATCGATAAACGATGGAATATTCTCGACTGTACCGCTATCCCCTTCTATATTGAGCACTTGAATAGTGACAAAAACAATGATGGCAAGTGCGGCCAAACTCACCGCAATTAGGGCAAATGTTTGCAGGAAGCGCACCAGCGGCGAGGGGCGATTGTCGGGTAATGTAACAATCGGCAAATTGGGCTGGGTATCTGTCACACTATGCGGCGCAGCAGGGAGTTCCACGGTTTGGGTCTTGCGTTTACCGCGTGCTGGATGCGTTTGGGCACTATGGACAGCAACCTCGTAATAATTAATGATGAGGTTGGGGTCTAGGCCTAACCATTGGGCATAATTACGCAAAAAACCACGCACTTGAACCGCAGAAGAACCTGTAGAGGTGAACTCTCCGGCTTCAAAGGCTTCTAAGATGTGGCGACGAATGCGCAACGCTTCGACAGCATCATCGAGCGTGCGTTCTTTGGCTAATCGGGTATCGCGTAGATAGCGCCCAAGGTCTAGTGCATCCATAATGAGATTTTAATATCTACCGCATAACCAAACAAAACGACCCCACACAAAAGCAGGAGCGGGGCCGGTTACTTCGCATTGATATATACACGCTATAGGGAAAAAGCCCCAAATAGCGCCACTATTCCTCTTCTGCGCCAGTCTCTTCAGCCTCAGCAGCCTCAATAGCCGCTTCAACTTCGGCACGAGGAATAACTTCTGTTTCGGCATCGGCGGCAGCTTCACCCTCTTCGCCTTCAGCTTCGCCCTGCTCTGCAGCAGCGCGTTCGGCGAGGAAATCGGCCAATTCCTCTTCGCGCACAATGGTAATCTTGAGCACGGGAGAAATTTCTGTACCAAGGCGAACGGGCACATCAAAAGTGCCAATTTCGCGCAGTGCCTGCTGGCTGATACGGCGGCGGTTAATATCAACACCGGTTTTCTCATACAGGGCATCGGCAATTTCTTTTGTCGTCACCGAGCCGAAAAGCTTGCCGGTGTTGGCAGCACGACGGCCAAAAATCAACTCTACGCCATCAATAATGCGGGCAAGTTCGTTCAACTTGTTTTCATAGGCGGCGCGGCGCGCTTCAGCTTGTTCGCGCAGCTTACGGGCGCGTTTCAACGCGCTAGGTGTCGCCTGAACAGCCATGCCACGCGGGATGAGGTAATTGCGGGCGAAGCCGTTGGCTACCTCGACAATTTCCCCGGCGACACCGTGCTTATAGATGTCTTCAAGTAAGATAACCTTCATGTCAATTCCCTATATCATCGACCGCGCCAGATGGCGCGGTGCTGGTGTTGTTGCCACAATTCACGGACGAAAGCGTTCGATATTATAAACATGCTCTATAGCCATGACAAGCGGCAATTCATTCCAGTCGTGGCCAGAAGCGTAGTCCGCTTCTAATTCCCTGTAACAAACCCATACAATATACAAACCGCAAACTAACCAAAAATTCGGAATGGCCGTAACCAAACATGACATTTTACTGTATACTCTACTAAAGGGCGCAAAAATTCTACTATATTATTAGGGATTACAGAACAATGAGCATCGCTGTAACATGGGATAGTCCCGAAAATCAGGCCATAATTCGTTACATATTCGATGGCATGTGGACATGGGCAGAGTTCGCGCAGGCGAACCGCCAAAGCAAACATATGCTAGAAAATGTAAACCAAGAAATCGCTGTTATTTTGGATATGCGGGAGAGCGATTTTATTCAAGCAGGGGCTATGGCACGGATGCAATATTGGCCAGAACGGCTACATCCACGGGTTGATATGTGGATTTTTGTCGGCGCTAGTGCCTATATCAAAACACTAGCGCGAGTATATAATCGTCTTTATGGCCGAGGCACCCGCCCCGCTATTCATTTTGCCCACGATTTACCCACTGCGCGGCAAATGATTGCCCACGTGCGTGGCCAAACTTCCGTCTAATTTATTTCGTTATCATTAAACGTAATCGAAAACGCCCAACTTCCTTTGTTGGGTGTTTTTTGTTATCCTGTGGCGCAGTAATGAAAAGTCACACCATAGGATGACAACAGTGAGCCAAACACGGGCTTTGAACAATCGTGAAATTGCACGGGCGGCAATTATTGTACTGCTGGGGTTTCTCGCCAGTGGCGTGCTGGGGTTAGTGCGTACGGCAGTTATTGCGGGCACATTTGGCACAGGTGCGGCCTTAGATGCGTTCCTTGCGGCACAACAAATTCCCGAATTGATTTTTGTGCTCGTAGCAGGTGGTGCGTTGGGATCGTCATTCATCCCCGTTTATGCCCGCCTGCGTGAGCATGACGATGACACAGCAGCATGGCGGCTAGCCAGTGCAACGATGACACTTTCAGCACTGGCAGCGGCAGTTTTAGGCATCGTTTTAGCGCTCACCGCACCACTCTATATCCCTTTGCTTATGCCAGATAGCGCACCAGAAGTACAAGCCTTAGCCGCTAATCTCACCCGTTTGATGATGGTTACACCGGTAATTTTCGCCATCAGCGGCCTTATCATGGGGCTTTTACAAGCACACCAACTGTTTTTATTGCCTTCAGTTGCCATTAGCATGAATAATATCGGCCTGATGATAGGTGCACTTATCATCGCGCGAATGTTGCCTGCAGATACTGGCATTGCGCAAGTGGGCGGGGCGAATGTCTATGGTATGGCTTATGGCGCTATCCTAAGCGCCCTACTCCACCTCGCCGTTCAACTTCCGGGGCTGAAGCAAATCAAAGCACAGTTACGCCTTTTACCCAATTGGCGTGTGAAAGGCGTGATGGAAGTGCTGCGGTTAATGGGGCCGCGCGTACTGGGGTTGGCTGTTGTGCGGGTGAATTTCTTGGTCAATATTTTCTTCACTTCTGCCATGATAGAAGGCAGCTACACCGCGCTGTATACCGCTTTCACGTTGATGTTCTTTGTACTGGGCGTGATTGGCCAAAGCATTGGCTCGGCAGTGTTCCCCTCGTTAGCCGCTTTGCATGCAGAGGGCGATATGGATGGGTTTAAAGACCGCTTAGCCAATGCCATGCGCAGCATCATCTTCCTATCATTACCCGCCACTGT
>DAOTWU010000327.1:0-2290 GCA_034435735.1 Anaerolineae bacterium
CCTGAGGGATATGAAGGGTGGCCAATAGAAGTAGAAAATCCGCTGGATGGGGCGGCGATAACGACAATAGTCGCCCGCGATATGGCTGTGATGACCAGTGGTGTAGATTATCGTCGCTGGCAAGCTGAAGATGGCTCGTTGCGCCATCACATCATCAACCCCAAAACGGGTGCTTGTGCCGAGACGGATGTACTCGCTGTGACAATCGCCCATCCAGAGGCCACTTTGGCCGAGGCTTATACCAAAGCCGTACTGATTTTAGGGAGTAACACCGGCTTAGGCTGGTTGAGTTCTCGCTGGCAAGGCGCTGCCTTCGTCATTCGTCAAGATGGCGCCGTGCTGGCAACATCTGATTTCATTTCGTTCATTTCATCATCAAGTTTTGATGGAGGTAACTAACCATGAAACGCTTTATCCTTTTTGCAGCATTCAGCGCGCTACTGCTGGTTTTCGGTGGTGCTGCGCTGGCACAAGATGACATCATCACTTTGAATGATGCTTCGCCTTCTATCGACGCCGTGATTACTTTGCCGCAAGATATGTCTGGTGTGGTGTCGTTAGACCTGCAGAATGCATCTGTGACGATGCTCGACAGCAATAATGAAGTGGTCTTTTTGATGACCGACCCGCGCGTACATCATTTAGAGCTGAGCATTGCGCCCAATACCGGCACGCACACCGTTCATGTGGAGCGCTTGCCAGGTGCGGTTGAAGCCTATGTGCGCATCGAGTCCAAGTCGGAGATGACGACCACACCGCCCGCCGCTGAACTCACACAAGGGCAAGTAACCCTCAATCAAGAGGCTGCTTTGCCGCTGAATAGCAGCGCCCCCGGTGGCAGTGTTGATGTGGCCATCCCACAGGATACAACTGGTTTAGTGCAAGCAACATTCCCCGGCGCCAATGCTACCGCGCAAGTGGTGGATGAGAGCGGGCAGGTTGTTGCCGCGGCCTATAACGGGCATGTAGATGCGGTCAATATGCTAGTTGATGGCGGTAACTATACTTTCACCATTCTGGGCAATAATCTAGCAAGTGATGTTGTCGCCGGTGTGGCTGTTGCCCCACAGGAAGCTGTCGCGGAAGAAATTGCGCCGATAGCTGTTGATAACAGCGCTGATATGGGCATTGTTGAAACGGGCGCCCCTGCTGGTGATGCGCCACAGACCGCCGCCGCTTGTACCGCCACCATTTCGGCCAGCTCTGTCAACCTGCGTAGCGGCCCCGGCACAGGCTATACCGTCCTCAGCTATGGCTACCGTGGCGAAACGTATCCCGTTGGTGGCCAGAACCCGCAAGGTAACTGGTTCGTCATTGGCACAGATACCGGTTCTGCATGGGTGAGCGGTAGCGTGATTGTTCGCAGTGGTGAATGTGATGGGCTGACCGTCTATAACATCCCATACCGCGAGGCAGAGCCAGCCCCCGTTGTCATTGTTACACCTGATGCTGTGACAACAGTGGTTCAACCAGCGCAACCAGCAGGGACGTACTACGATGACGATTACTATGAACATGAGGATGAGCACGAACACGAAGAACACGAGCACGAAGAGCATGAGCACGAAGAACACGACGACGATTAACCAGTAAATTCACCTAATCCCACCAGTGAGGGGGCGTCTCCCGCCCCCTTTTCTTACCACACTATCACAAGAAAGGAGCACAATATGAACAAGGATAATCGCCTCCGTGACCTGCTTGTTATCATCGCTAGTTTAACCATTATCGTGCTGTCAGTTGCTTTGATGATTCGGGAAGGCTCATTCAATATCAATCTCTCTGAAGACAGCAAATTAGCGTGGCATCTCACCCGCTCATCTGGCCTTATCGCCTATATTTTATTGATGGCATCGACAGTATGGGGGCTATTCATCAGCAGCCAATTCGTCAAAGACTGGTCGCCTGGCCCCATTTCTATGGCCATTCATAGCACAATTTCGTGGCTATCGGTGTTATTTGCGCTGGGGCATGCGCTATTGCTGCTGTTAGATGACTATTTCACCTATACTTTGGGCGATATTTTCATCCCCTTCACTGGCCCTTACCGCCCAGAATTCGTCGGGCTGGGCACGCTGGCCTTTTGGCTGATGTTGGTTATCAGCGCCAGCTTTGCGGTGAAGAAGCTCATTGGCCGTCGCGCTTGGAAACTCATTCACTATCTGAGCTATGCCGGTTTTGGTATGGTGACGGCACACGGGTTATTTGCTGGCACAGACGGCGATTTACTGGGCTTTCGCATCCTGGTGACGCTGGGCGTCGGTAGCACATTGTTGTTACTTGGCGTTCG
>DAOTWU010000328.1:0-10884 GCA_034435735.1 Anaerolineae bacterium
GGTCCCTGTATGGGCAATCATATGGGCATCCCCGCCGTGGGCGAAGTCACCATCAGCACCGCTAACCGCAATTTTCGCGGGCGTATGGGTACAGCTGAGTCTGAAATCTATTTAGCCAATCCATATGTCGTAGCAGCTAGCGCTATCACTGGCTATATCACCACACCAGAGGAGTTTCTCTCATGAGCCAGCATCGTGTTTGGGTTTATGGTGACAATGTCAACACTGATGTTATTTTTCCGGGGAAATATACGTATACCCTGAAAACCCCTGAAGATATTGCCGCCCATGCCTTAGAAGACCTTGACCCAATGTTTGCGAATGGTGTCCAGTCTGGCGATATTATCGTCGCTGGTGAAAATTGGGGCTGTGGCAGTAGTCGCGAGCAAGCCGTGACTTGCCTACGCTATAATGGCATCCCCATGATTATAGCCGCCTCCTTCAGCGGCCTATATTTCCGTAATTGTATCAATCAAGGTATTCACCCCATCATCTGTCCTGAACTTCATACTATTCTTCAAACTGGCGACACCGTCACTATTGATGATTCCCGCACAACCATCATACTTTCCGATGGGCGCACCTTTCCAATTCCGCCCTTATCGCCATCCGTACGGGCTATCCTTGATGCGGGCGGTTTGTTACCCATGCTTCAAGCGAGATTTCATACAGCTGAATAAAAGAAAACCGCCACGGGGTTGCTTGTGGCGGTTTCATCTCTCATTGCCGTGTTCGGCTTTAGGGAGTTATCAGTGTTACGCTTACTTTTGCTTCTGGTAAACCGCGGGCTTTAGCGGTTATGTGTACTATGCCGCTTGTCTCGCCTGCTTTCAAATATACAGCGCCCTGACCGCCCACTAGCACAAATGGGTTTTCTCCGATGAGTTCGCCATATCCTTCTAAACTGAGTTCAACTAACGTGTGCGCATAGGGCAAGCGATTGCCATATTTATCAACCACTTGGAATGCCACACGTGTCATATCGCGCCCATCAGCATAAAGTTGTGTATCATCGCACCACAACTTTAATGTATGCGGGGTATTACTTGCGTCAATTTGCTGTTCTGCGACCTTGTTGCCTTGATAGTAGCCAATAACCCGCAAATCATCATAAGCATCGCCCCAGCGCATTCCCAACCCTTCAACGGTGAATGGCGGATGCGCCAAATTGGGGTATCGTGTTCTATCAGGCTCAAATTTCCCAATAAGTCGCTCACCAATATATACTTCTATCTCATCACAATTGCTGAAAATCACCAGTGGGTCATTGCCGCCGCCGCTTCTGTCGCCGTTTGTCCAATAAGTGGCGGCCTGCAATACAATGCGCTCTTCTGGCGAAATTTGGCTGCTGTAAAAATACGCCGCAAACTTCGGTAAGCGGAAAATATCCATCACACCGTGATAGCAAATCTTATCGCCAGAACCAAATTCCTTGTGCGTGTTATAGTCAAATGCACACCAACCAATGGCCCCACTAACACCTTCTGTTGCCATTGCTTGGTTATGCACCCGCGTATGCAGCAGCGCGTGTTCTAATACACGGTCTTCATTGTCCCATGTTTTAGTTGGGTACATATGACCCGCGAATTCAGTGATGAGATGCGGGCGGTGTAGCGGCGATTCAACCCCATTGGAGAAATCGTTAAATGTGAACACATCCTCCAGAAAATTACTTTGCTGGAAGAAGCGTACCCCGCCAGTTTGCCGCGTCGGGTCTAATTTGCGCGCTAATGCGTTGGTCTTTTCATAGAATTCATCATTATCGAGCGATTCATTAATCCGCACTCCCCATAACACAATCGCAGGGCGGTTGCGGTCGCGCTCAATCATCACTTGTAAATCGCGCAAAGCTAGCGCTTGCCAACCCTCATCACCTACATGCTGCCAGCCCGGTATTTCTTCAAATACCAGTAAGCCAATTTCATCGCAACGGTCTAGAAAATATGGCGATTGTGGATAGTGCGATGTGCGGACGATATTACAGCCTAGATCATATTTAATAATGTCCGCATCCCGTTTCTGTAACCGCTCTGGTGCTGCCGAGCCAATATAGGGGTAGGTTTGGTGACGATTTAGCCCACGCAAGTAAATTTTTTCCCCGTTAAGGTAAAATCCATCTTCCTTAAAAGCTGCCTCTCGGAAGCCGAAACGCTCTTCAATGCGGTCTACTGCTTCACCATCGCGCTTAATGATGATTTCTGCTGTATACAAGTTTGGTTCATCTAGTGTCCATAGCGCAAAACCCGTCACTGGGCTTTTCAGCTCAACTTCTTGCTGAGTTTGTGTCGTCAGTTCCAAAGGTTGCGATGAGAATCGAGCAATTTCTTGGCCATCACTTGTGCGGATAATGGTCTCTATTATGACAGGTTGGGTATCTGTACTTTGGTTATGGACACGTACCCCCACTTTGATATTGGCTTCGCTATCTAGCACGTTCTCGGTAGTGATGAACACATTATCAAGATATATCGCTGGTGTATATCGCAGCCACACATCGCGGTAAATCCCACCAAACGATAGATAATCCACAACATACCCGTATGGCGGTATATCTTTTCGTTCGCTGGAATCCAGTAACACAATCAGCTCATTTTCGCCATCCACAACATAATCCGTAATGTCTAGCGAAAATGGCACATACCCCCCACGATGCTCTGGGAATTCCTGCTCATTCAAGATGATCGTAGCCGCCATCATCGCGCCATCAAAATCAAGAAAGATGCGCCCCCCATTTTGTGGATAGGGTAGGGTGAACCGTTTACGGTATGTTGAGGTAAACTGGTAGACTTTTTCGTCAAAATTGTGATATGGCAGTATATAGTTGCTATGGGGTAAATGTACCCGCTCAAACTGCCCGTCTTCTCCTGCTGTTACCTGATGTGGGCAAAAATACCAATCGTCACTAAAACGGATTCGCTTTCTCACTACGACGTTATCCCTTTGTGTGCATGCCGAAATTCTTAGGTTTAGCCCTTCAAGCCTGATGTCGCGACACCCTCAATGAAATAGCGCTGTGCCAGCACAAACACAATCACCGGCGGCAAAATGGCAATAGCAGCCCCAGTCAACACGATATTAGGCTGGTCTGCTGCGGCGTTGCTCAAACGTATCAGCGATAGTGTCAAAACGTGGTTCGCTTCATTGCCTTCGCCGATAATAAGTAACGGCCACAGGAAACTGTTCCAGGCATAAAGGAACGAGAAAATCGCTAATGTTGCAATCGCTGGTTTGCTCAGTGGTACAAAAATAGTCCACAGAATACGCATGCGGCTTGCGCCATCGAGCAGGGCAGCTTCTTCAATCTCTTTGGGGATAGAGAGGAAGAATTGCCGCATCAAGAATGTGCCATAAGCGGTGAAAATCCACGGCACAATGAGCGAGACCAGTTTGTTTTGCCAGCCAATCGCTACCATCAGGCGGTACATCGGGATAATCAACACCACAAAAGGAATCATGATAGAGCCTAGATACATAATGAAGAGCGTGTTACGCCCCTTAAATGGTATCCGTGCAAAAGCATAACCGCCGAAGATGGATGTTACTAACTGGCCAACTGTCACGCCTAGCGTCACAATTGTGGTATTTACTAGCGAGCGATCTAATTTCGTGCTTAAGCTCACTGAAGTGTTTAACGCAGGATTATCGCTATTTTCCTGAACTTGGTCATCGCCAATGAACACCCGCACATAATTCTGAAATTGAAAGTCAATCACTTCTGCTAGCGTTGCCGTCCGCGCAAATTCATAGGCTACAATCTCTGGATTATCGGGGTCAATAAAAACGTCTTTTTTCCCCTTGAAGGCCAGCAGTAGGCGCTGTGGTTCGCCATCAATCATCACTTCATAAACATCAAATTCGCGCGTGTTCCCATTACTCCGCGTCAGTGTGACAACTTCCCCTGTTGCAACAGCTTCATCTAAGGGGATGTCTGCCAAAATTTCGCTTTCACGCGGGCTATCAACATTGACCAATGTTTCTGTGGTGAAGAAGCCAAAATCAACCTTTTCACCGGTCAACACCATTTCGCGTTGCTGGCCATCTACCGTAATGCTGTAAACAGGCACTAGTTCCCCGTTATATTCGCGCATTTCCGGCGTATAGGGAAGCAACCTAGGCGGATAATGAAATACATCATTGGATGTTTTAAGCGAGGTCATCACCATATAAATGAAGGGGAAAAGCATAAAGATTGCAAACCCCGTCAATACGATATAAATCACAATGCGCGTTAGCCAGAGCGTTACAGGATTTTGTTTTGTTTCCATGACGGCCTCCCTAAGCGTCGTATGCCGCCGAACGCGAAATGCGGAACTGAATAAGCGTAACCGAGAAAATCAGGAAGAATAAGAACCATGCAATTGCTGATGCATAGCCAAATTCAAAGCGGAAGAAGCCCTGATTATATAGATAGAAAACCGATGTTGTTGCATTGACAGGAATTGGCCGTGATGGGAATAACGCATACGGCTCATTGAAGACCTGCAAACCAGTAATCACCGTTGTAATCACCACAAAGAACGTTGTTGGTGCTAATAATGGCAATGTCACGTACCAAAACCGCTGCAAACGATTTGCACCATCTACAATGGCGGCTTCATACAACACGCCCGGTATACCTTGCAACCCCGCGAGGAATAGCACTGTATTGAACCCAACGACCTGCCATGCTGCGAGGAACACAATCGATAGCAGTACCACACCTGGTCCTGTCAACCACTGTATATTGGGGTCTGTTAAGCTCATGCCAAATGTCTGGTTGAGGAAATTCACCACTTGCGAGATGATGTAATTGAAATACCCGATTGTGGGGTCATATAACCACCGCCAGATGAGCGCTGTGCCTACAACTGCGGCCACCGACGGTAAGAAGTACACCGCACGGAAAAACTTCACCCCCGGTATCTTGGCATTCAAAATCATAGCCAATCCGATAGCCGGTATCGTGCTCAGCGGCACAAGCAACAAGCAGAACAGTAAAGTGTTGCGCAAGCTCAACCAGAAGAGCGTATCTTTCGCCCCAGCGACCAATGTCCGTCCACCTAAATCCATCGTGAACAGCACATTGTAGCCAAAGCTTAAAACACTTTGGGCATTGGCACTTGGATCTTCCAAAACTTTGAACTCTAGAGCTAGTAAGTTTTGGTAATTTTCAAACCCGATGACGTTAGGCACTTGCCCGACAGAACTGTCAGTGAAGCTTAAATAGAACGACAGCAGCAGCGGGCCGGCGAAGAAAATGAGGAAGCCAATGATATTCGGTGAAAGCATTAGCCAGCCTTGCCATGCGACACGCGCGTCTGTGGTTTCTCCAAACGCTGCGCCATGCTGTAGCAATTGCCATGTGGTAAAGCCCGCTACGACAAGCAAGAGACTAACGATCCATGTCATCGGATTTCCATAACTATCGAGTATCGCCTTTAAGATGCCCGGTAGATTGCTGATGACCAGCAGCCACAATGCGGCAATCGCACCAAGCAGCAGCCCGACGCGCTGCCCCCATTTGCGAATGGTTACAGTTTCGGGCAATTTTCCGCTTAGCCAGAAAATGGCGTAAGCAATTGCAACGAGGGGTAATAGATTGCCATTTTGAATAATGCTATCGGTGAGCGCCTCAAAGCCCAGAAATACACCCCATAAGTGGAGTAAAGCAACGCCAGAGAGGATGGTCACCAAAAATTGTAGTGCCAGCGTGATATAGCGCCCGCTTGGGCGTGTTCGCCAGAGCATGATGCTTCCCCATGTGCCAGCGAGTGCTGGAATGAGTAACAGCCCGCCCACAAAATACTGTACCGGACGGCCTAAGTTGCCGAACTCCTCAACTTTCAGCCCGATGATATAGAGTGCTAAAACAAGTGCTCCAATGATGACCGCAATATTTAGAACAACGCCAGCAATAATAAGTCGTGTTGGGCGTTGTGGTGATTGGTTTTGTTGCCCCAATCTTGCAAGTTGGTTGACAGCAGTGTTCATAACATGCTCCGGCAGCAATTCAACAGCTTATAAAGTTGGGGGCAACCATCTGGCTGCCCCCGTGCGTTTAAGGAGTGGCTTACTCGCCAGCGCCCTCGAAGTAAGGTGCAACTTGGTCGCAAATCGTATCCGCAAATTCTTGTGGCGAGAGTTCGCCATTGAAGACTGCGGTCACTTGTGTACCGTATGTTTGGTCAATTTGTGGCCAGTCGCCGTGGAACAGAGGGGCTTCAGTGCGAACATCTTCAGCGGTTGTGCCATCGATGAACGCTTGGTTGTTAATGCCAGTATCTGGCAGGGTGTTCAAGAACAGCTCAATCGCTTCTTCAGTTGCGCGGCTGGGGATGTTCGCGCCCAGAGCAGCAACCTGACCTTGAATTTCAGCGCTGGTTAGCTGACGAACCAGTTCCCATGCTTCTTCCGGATGCTCGGTGTTAGCATTTACCACGTAAGCGCCCCAGAACAGCCAGTTTGTTGCCATACCGCTTGGGCCAACCGGCAGCGGAGCAACGTTCCAGTTGAAGTCAGCATTGGCCAGTGTGCCAGGGGTAGCCCAGCGACCATTCATGAACATGCCAACGTTACCAGCGAGGAACGGAGGTTCAGAGTCAGTGCCCCAAGGTACGGCCCAGCCATTGTCAAACAGGCTCTTCGCAGCTTCGAGGCCAACGACGGTTGCATCGTTGTTCAGGCCACAGGCAGTGTAATCTTCATTGAAGAAGCTGGAGCCAGCAGCGTTGACGAAGTAGCCCCAGTTCGCCCACCATGCGTTCATACCGAAACCGGTGATTTCATCGCCTAGGTCGCTGATAGCTTCAGCAGCCTCGAAGAAACGGTCCCATGTCCAATCTTCGCCGCCGGGGTAGTCCAAACCGGCCTCATCGAACAGGTCAGCATTGTAGTAAATGGCGAAGGCAGAAACGTCACGTGGCAGACCCCACAGCGCGCTATCCACGCCCTCAATCGGGGTTGTCAGGAAACCCATCGGGCCAGCGTAGAAGTCGTTAACATCGAAGTCTTCGTCCATTGCGGCCATATCTGCCAGATTGAGAATTAGGCCAGCTTTGGCGAAGCGGGCAACATCCGTGCCAGGAATCCAGAATACATCTGGGGCAGTGCCTGCTTCAATTTCCGTCACCAGCACGTCCTGGTAACTGGCAGATTCTGAACCGCCGGGTTCGTAGACGAGGGAAACGCCATCCCATGCTTCGTCAATGGTCTCGCTGACGGTGGTATAAACATCAATTTCAGCTTGGTTGTCGGGACGGGTGCGCCAACGCAGGACTACATCGCCCTCTTCTTGGGCTACAACCATGCTGAGCGACAGTACCGCTAGCAAAGCAAGTACCAGAACAATAATAGTTACACGTTTAACCATTTTGATATACTCCTTGATCAATAGAACTATGACAGCTTATGTGATTAGATATTGACCCTCAGCTGATTTGATTGAATGGGCTTTCTCCTTTCCCTCACCCTCAATCAGTGCGTGGGGGTGCAGCAGAAGATTGCCGCACAACTAGCTCGACGGGCAAAACGACCTTTTCGGGTTTTTTACCCTCGATTAACTTAAACAACATGGCTGCTGCCTGTTGCCCAAGTTGCGGAGCCTTTTGGTCAATTGTGGTGAGTGAAGGATGAAATATTGCTGATACTGGTATGTCATCATACCCCACAATTGACAGACGTTCTGGCACTTCATAACCCAATTGTTTCGCCTCTTGAATTGCCCCTAATGCCATTCGATCATTCAAGCAAACGATGGCGCTCAAATGCGGATGTTCATCCAGGAGCACTCTTAATGCTTTGGCGCCACTCTGAGTAGAGTAGTTGCCATAAACGATAGGCAAACTTTTCGGGTCAATGCCAGCATCACGAACAGCGCTATAAAGCCCATCCAGGCGCTGGTTAATGGCGAGATTCATATTGTCCGGCACACCGATAATCCCGATATGGCGATGTCCCAACTCTAGCAGGTGGCGGATGAGTTTTTTGCCACCACTATAGTCGTCACTGCGTACCACATAATCATGCTCATGGTAACCAATGACTACAGCGGGCATATCGTGTTCGCGAGCAGCTTGCGCAACAGAGTAGGTGGGGACGTTATCAATAGCGATGATACCGTCCATGTAACTGCTCTGTAGCAACTGCTGAAATTGAATATCAGGGCCGCTTTTAGTTAAGCGCGGTGTGCTCAAAAGCAGGTTATAGCCACGTTGGGCGCATTCTGTCTCTACACCTTCCAAAATTGCCATAACTAACGGGTCTTGGAAAATCGCATCAAATACGTATGGAAATACCACACTAATGATATGAGTCTTCCCGGAGGATAGTGCCCGCGCTGCCAAATTGGGAACATACCCCAATTCTCTCACCGCTTTCATAACCTTTTCACGGGTTTCTTCGGTGAAATAAGGGGTATTTGATAATACTTTTGAGACAGTCGCGGTAGAAACGCCCGCTAGTTTAGCAACATCTTGTAACGTTGGCATAAACCACTTTTCTTTCACTATAGTCCAGAACAAAATGAACTATAGTATAGTGCACTAAGCGCTGTTCAGTAAATCAAATTCACTTTTTCTCGCCAAAGTTAAGCGCTTAACTATATTCAGAATAACCTATCCCCACGTTTTGTCAACGGATTGCAAGATGCTTTGTTCATTTTGCATAAAAGGAACAAAACTTTAAGAATAGGTTAAAGGTTTAAGTCAATGTTTTCACTAATGGCACTTTTATACACTTGTGTAGCAGTGCGCAGGGGGAGGTAGCCGAATTGACGGCTACCCATATTAACCTAAGTACGCTTCTACAATCTTGGTATCTCGTTGCATCTCGTGTGCTGGACCATGAGCGACAATTTGCCCACGTTCAAGCACATAAGCGTAATCCGCCACCTGTAACGCTTTACGTGCATTTTGTTCAACCAGCAAAATCGGGATACCTTGCTCTTTAATTTCAGCAATAATCTGGAAAATTTGGTATACCAACATTGGTGCTAAGCCCATGCTTGGTTCATCCAGCATGAGTAATCGGGGGCGCAACATCAATGCCCGCCCAACAGCCAGCATTTGCTGCTCGCCACCGCTTAACAACCCTGCTTTTTGCCGCCTTCGTTCCGCGAGTCGTGGGAAACGCCTGTATACAGATTGCAAATCTTGCTGGATAACGTTGTCCTTGCGGGGGAATGCGCCCATTAACAGATTTTCTTCAACCGACATATTCGCGATAACCAACCGCCCCTCAGGCACTTGCGCCAGCCCCATCTCAACGATTTTATCTGGCCGTGCCCCTGTTATATCTCGCCCATCAAATAGTATCTTACCTGCCGTAGGCGTGATAAGTCCGCTAATTGTATTAAGTGTTGTCGATTTACCCGCACCATTTGCGCCAATTAACGTAACAACTTGTCCGCGTTCAACCTTGAGCGAGATACCGCGGAGAACTTGTAATTGCCCATAACCAGATTCTAGGTTTTCAACTTCTAAAAGAGCCATAGTATGTCCTATTTTGATGAGATGCTGCCCGAAGAGTTTTAATCATCTACGGCTAAATGGTCGCCGCCTTCACCGATAAACGCTTCCACACCTAAATATGCTTCAACAACCGCTGGATCATTTCGGATTTCATCCGGCGTGCCATGTGCAATGACCTTGCCAAAATTCAAAACGTAAATTTCATCGCAAACTTGGTGGATGAGCGACATATCATGCTCAATGATGAGTACAGTTAACCCCTCATCATGAGCAAGCCGAATAATCTGCTCGCCTAAAGCTTCGGTTTCAATCGGGTTCATGCCCGCCGTTGGCTCATCTAGTAGCAGCAATTGTGGGTGTGTTGCCAATGCTCTAGCTAGCTCTAATCGCCGCTGGTCGCCATAGGGCAGGTTGCCCGCTTCCATACGTGCCATATCTGCGAGGTTAAACCGTGCCAACAACGCCATGGCCTCATCATGCAGCGTGCGCTCTTCTTTCAGATAGCGTGGCGCATAAAAAATAGATTCAATAGCGGTCGCTTTGCCATTGGCGTGGTGACCAATTAACAGATTTTCTAAGGCGGTCATCTCGCTAAATAAGCGAATGTTCTGGTATGTTCTAGCAATGCCTAGTCGGGAAATTTGATAAGCTGATAGCTTGTGGATAGGCTTATTCTTGAAGATGATTTCTCCGCTACTAGGTTGGTCTATACCACTTACTTGATTAATGAGAGTTGTTTTGCCCGCGCCATTTGGGCCGATAAGCCCGACAATTTTCCCCTCATTAGCTGCTAGATTAACATGGTCTAGCGCTCGCAAGCCGCCAAAATTCCTTGTGACATTGATGAGTTCTAACATGCTTTAATCTCCTGCTCCAGTTTTAGGTGATGGCGACGGGTTTCGTATTTGTTTCCACAATGCGCTCCACCCCTTCGGGTTGATAAGCCCGCCAGGCAAGAACACAATAACGCCCAATAACACAATGCCATTGAAGATATTTCGGTATTCTTTCAAGAAGCGGAGCAATTCCGGTAACGCCCCCATTACCATGCCGCCAACCACTGGACCAATCCATGTGCTTGTGCCGCCCAAAACCGCGTAGGCTAAAATATCCACTGCCGCGTCAAAGCCATACTTATTAGGTACAATAACGCGGGTTAAATGGCCACTCAAAGCGCCAGCTGCCGCTGCCAAAGCCGCACTCATGATGAAAACGATATTTTTTACCAACACGACGTTAATACCCATGCTGGCTGCTGCTTGCTCATCTTGGCGAATAGCTGCCATTGCCCGCCCAAAGCGTGACCGGTTTAAGCGCGTCAGAATGTAGCCAGTTACCACTAGAAAAGCGATTAAATGCCAAGTTTCGGTTAATTTGGGGATATTTTTGATACCTCGTGCCCCCATAATTAACTCTACTTGTACCGTCTCACCATTGA
>DAOTWU010000329.1:0-2636 GCA_034435735.1 Anaerolineae bacterium
AATCGGTATAGTGATATAGGTAGTAGCTGGCAAACCATGGGAAATGGCCAACACCGTGCCCGCTTATCAATCGTTCATGAATAGCCTGTACTGCAATTTCACCTAAAACCACCCTATCTGAAATAGACCGCAGTTCTAGCGTTGGGTCTCCAGCACCCGCCCTTGTGATTAATAAATCGCGATAACTGAAAGTGAATATCACCCCTAGTAGCAATGTGCTGCTGCCCAGTGTGATAACCAACATTGCTCGTGCAGTTTGCTTTCGCCATTGGCGCACTATATAAGGGAGTAAAACCAACCCGCCAGCCACCAGCCCAAGCCAACTCGCCCGTGAAAAGCTGAGTAACAACGCCCATAGACCAGCCATTAACGCACTCAACCCTGCCCAACGCGAGTATTTTCGGGGTGACCAGAGGAGCGGTATGCAAACTAATATGGCGATGACTAGTGCACCTGCGTATATATTGGGGTGAGAGAGAAGCCCATAAGGTCGCAGCCAGCGCTCTCCGTTTATTTGTATCACGCTGAAATGGCTGCTTGTGGGATTTATTGGCAATTCTCCCAGCCAGCGAAGGCCAATAGCGCCTTGTGTTGCCACTTGTGCAATGCCTATCAAGCTATTCCATACTAAACTAATGGCGAAAAGTGCGCGTAGCGTTTTTAATGGAAGCCCGACGCTTGCCGTTGCGATGGCAAATAGGCTGATAGTAGCGTATTGCACCGCTCCATTAATTGCAACGCCAGGAGCGGTTTCACGGGCAAACGCCCAGTTACTAGATGTGAATGCCCATATACTCAACCCAATGAGCGCAAACACCCATATTACTTTGAGCTTATCTTGCGCCAATTTCCGTAAGCCTGACAGCCCACTGAAAAACCAGGCCAGTATAGTGAATGCCATCGGGTAGAACAGGATAAAGCCCGTGATATAGTTATAACTAAATGGGGCAGGGGCGCTATCAATACGTTTCCATAGCGGGAATAACGCCATTGTTAGCAGTATGCCGCCTTGTATGAGATGAATGCGCTTCCAATGGGGCTGTGCTTTAATCATAGAAGCCAGTATAGCTGATGGCGTGTATTTATGCTGTATATGGATATGACAAATTGTATCCATTAGCATTAGCAATGTCATAGATTTATTGTGCGAATATTGACATACCCTATGGGGTATATTACCATGATTAATGGGATAAGGGAGGAATACACCATGACTGACCAGAAACACATTGAAATTGAACAGGTAGAACATGCTGATCGCTGTGAATATAACAAGAAGACTTTACACCGTATTCACCGCATACAAGGACAGTTGGCATCTTTAGAGCGGATGATTGCTGCTGATGAGGGCACATGTGAAGAGCGTGTTATTCGTGCCCGCGCTATTGAAAAAGCCATGACAAGCCTGATTACGCATGTTGTGGAATGTTACCTTATGAACACTGCGCGCCTCGAAATGGAGAAAGACCCGGAGAAAGCAACACGCGAGATTGCTCGTATTTTTGATTTGTTGAATCACTAACGTTTTCAGATGGGTTGCCGTCCGATGAACCGAAAGGAATCGCAACTATGGCAACGAAGCAAATAGACCTACCTGTCACGGGGATGACCTGTGCGGCGTGTGTTCGCAATGTCGAACGTGCCTTAAAGAAGGCGGATGGAGTGGCTGAGGCGAATGTCAATATCGCTACTGAAAAAGCCACAGTGAGCTTTGACCCTGAAAAGCTCGATACTAAAATTCTCATCCAGCAAGTAGAAAATGCTGGTTATGGCGTCGCCACCGCAACGATGGATTTGCCTATTACAGGGATGACTTGTGCGGCTTGCGTCCGTAATGTGGAACGCGCCCTGAAAAAGCCAGATGGCGTGTTAGATGTTACGGTGAATTTGGCTACTGAAAAAGCAACAGTAACCTATATTCCCGGTTTGGTTAGCCGCCGTGACCTTGTTGTTGCTGTAGAGAATGCTGGCTATGGGGTGCTAGACCTCACCGATGCCGCCGAGCCAGAGGACGCGGAGCGCGCTGCCCGTGAAGCAGAAATCGCCCGTCAAGAGCGACTGGTGAAAATTGGCGCATTATTTACAGTGCCACTTTTCATCTTGAGCATGGGTTACCATCTGCGTCACACTTTCCCTGTCTTGATGGATGTTTTTCCATGGCTCATGTGGGGTGGGTGGCCATTGGTGTTCTTTGCTTTAGCGACACCGGTACAGGTCATTCTTGGTCGCCAATATATCGTTGGCGCTTATAAATCTTTGCGCAATGGTACAGCCAACATGGATGTTCTCATCGCTATGGGGTCATCTGCGGCCTATCTTTACAGTGTGATTGTCCTTTTAGGGCTTATTTTGGGCTTTAGCGATGTAGTTGGCGAACTTGAGTATTTTGAGTCGGCTGCTGTCATTCTCACGCTGATTACACTGGGTAAGTTGTTAGAAGCCCGCGCTAAAGGCCGCACTAGCGAGGCCATCCGTAAGCTGATGGAGCTTGCACCGCGTACTGCAACCGTTTTGCGCAATGGGCAAGAAGTTGTGGTTTCAGTCGATGATGTGCTTGTTGGCGACACCTTAATTGTGCGCCCTGGCGAGCGTATTCCGGTTGATGGCATTGTTATTGATGGGCGTTCGGCAGTTGA
>DAOTWU010000330.1:0-2949 GCA_034435735.1 Anaerolineae bacterium
CGAAAAAGCCAAGATATGGGCCACCAAAGCCGAGGGAAATCCCCAAAGGCTGCCCCTCACCTACGGCAATATCAGCACCTAGTTCACCAGGGCTTTTGAACAACCCTAGCGCCATAGGATTTGCGACAATAACAAACAAAGCCCCTACAGCATGAACTTTCTCCGCTAGGCCGCGCAAATCATCAATTTGGCCAAAGAAGTTCGGATATTGAACGGCGAGCATAGCGGTGTTTTCATCCAGCATATCAATGAGGTCAGTAATATCGGCACGTCCGCCATCACCAACAATGCGCAAATCGCGCCCTTGATGATAGGTGCGCACAACTTCACGATATTGAGGATGAATACCTGGGCTTAAAATGATTTTGTCACGTTTGCCCTTGGTCACTGATAGCGCCATAGTCACAGCTTCTGCGAGGCTGGTTGCGCCATCATAGTGGCTGGCATTGGCAGCATCTAACCCCAAAAGCGCGCACATCATGCTTTGATATTCAAAAATAGCCTGTAATGTCCCTTGCGAGACTTCTGGCTGATACGGGGTATATGCTGTTAGGAACTCACCACGTTGGATAATATGGTTGACGATTGAAGGCACAAAGTGATGATAAGCGCCAGCACCACGGAATAGCGCAAAATCGCCAGCGTGTTCATTGGCCTCGCTCAAGGCTTGTAGTTCAGCTGCCACTTCCATCTCGCTGAGCGGCTCTGGCATATTGAGCGACGGAAAACGATGAGAGGCAGGCACCGCTTCAAACAAATCTGCCATACTTTTTACGCCGATTGCGGCTAACATTTCCTCGCGTTCGGCGTCTGTATGCGGTAAATACCCCATTCATGAACCTCTTTCACTTTATCGATCAGTTTTTAGGTAGCAGGGTTGCTAAAAGCGGAATCAAAGATTCCGAAAAGCTATAATGCAGTTGTTAAGCGCTGTATCGCCAACTCAACTAATCACGTTCTTCACACAATTTGGCGTAGGCCGCGGCATCCATCAGGCTATCTAGTTCAGATGCGTCAGCAACTTTAATTTTGATGATCCAGCCATTGCCATAAGGGTCAGCATTGATGATTTCAGGGTCGTCTTCCAGCCCATCATTCACCGCAACAACTTCTCCCCCAACGGGTAAATGCAAATCGGCAGCGGCTTTTACGGACTCAATCGTGCCGAACACACTATTTTTATCGAAAGCATCACCAACATCGGGCAATTCTACATAAACAATATCGTTGAGTTGATCTTGAGCATAATCGGTAATGCCAATAGTGGCGGTATCGCCCTCAACGCGAATCCATTCATCACTTTCGGTATATTTCAAATCATCGGGGGTTTTCCACTTGCCCATTGCGCAACCTCTCCATAAAGTAAGCTATACCAACAAAAAAGGTACACAAGCAAGGCTGCTGTGTACCCTGTCAGTCGAAAATACTTCCAGAGTTCTGCGGGCTGTAAATCCTTGAGCCTGAGAGTTTCGCCACCAGCCCAGCACATCAACCAGCGGCTTGCCCCTTCGGCGGCTTGCATCATAGCAAGCACTCTCTTCACAACCCGACATATCTCAATCAGCTAGATTGTACCAAACTCTCTAGCTTGCGCCAACAACCATTAGCAGTCACAGATCAAAAGGATTGGGCGGAGGAACTTCTAGCCAATCAAATAGACGCTGACGGCTTTCATCAGATAAAGCGAAGTTAAAGCTGAGGTGGCCTGTAGCATCTGCGACGATCGTCGCCCGTAGCAATAGAGTGCCGTCGCTATGCAAGCCTAACGCAAGAAAAGCATCCGATGTGCCAACCTGACGGGTCGTGGTCAACTCCCCCACAGGCTGCAAAAGGCGCAATTTGCGGACAAGGTCTTCATAACGCGGGCGCAACGCAATTTCAATTGGGCCATGGCTAGCAGAAATCGCAACATAGCCGCCTTCCCGCCGCAAAGATAATCGAGAGTTGCGTCGATCTTCACCAAATTGCAATACCCCAGTAGCCTCATCTACAACACAAGTGTCCAGCATTATATAATTACGCATCGCAAACTCCCTTTGCCTACACCAATTCGAGGCAAGTATAGCACGAAATTTCACAAACACGGTTAAAAACCGTATCAAATAGACATAAAAGCCACTCTATCATTAGTCACAAGCCTTAGGAGCTTATCCATGACGAAGCCAACTAGTTCAGAAACACCCGCGCCGCCCACTATCAAATATCTAGCCGTTACATTTATCGGCGCATTTGGGCTTGGATTGGTGTTATTCTTCATTTTTAACAGCATCCGCAACACCCAAATCCCCACTACCGAGCCTATCAATGGCAATGTGGCGGCATATCAAGGCACGGTATTAGAACCGCCGCGTGAACTGACAAATTGGACGCTAACAGCAGTAGATGGCGAGCCTTTTAGCCTGTCGGATTTACAAGGGCGCTATGTGGTTATGTCATTTGGATATACGCATTGCCCAGATGTTTGCCCAACAACTTTGAGCAACTACAAACGCATTAAGCGCCTACTGGGTGATAAGGCTGAAGAGGTGGCTTTTGTCTTCATCAGTGTTGATTATAAACGAGATACACCTGAAGTATTGGGGAGTTACATTAGCCAGATTGATGGCGAGTTCATCGGATTGAGCAGCACACCAGAGATATTAGACACCATTGCGTCGGAATATGGCTTGTATTATGAACTCTATGAGGATGGTATAGTTGACCATACGGCATCAACTTTCCTCATTAATCCCGAAGGGCAGCTAGAGCGTATATTCTCATTTGGTACAGAGGCCAATATCATCGCTGATGTGCTATTACAGAAGCTCTCTTAGTGGCGCGGCAAGCGCGGGGCGATGGTAGTGACCACTTCATAATTAATCGTACCTAACCACTCAGCCACTTCATCAGCGGTAATCTCATCATTCCCTTGCGCTCCTATCAAGACGACTTCATCGCCAATAGAGACAT
>DAOTWU010000331.1:0-7275 GCA_034435735.1 Anaerolineae bacterium
GCCAGTAGATAAGTCAGCAGTTGTATCTGTGCCGTTATACCCCATCACAATGATAAAGGGACGACCAACAGGGCAGTCATCAAAATCCCACTCTGGAAGAGGTTCGGGAAAACCCTGAGGCTCTAACGGGTCTGGTAATGGGTGCGGCAAGTTGAAGACATCAGGGTCAATCACTGGGCGGCAATTGCCACCAATGCGCGTCACCCGCGCGGCAACCCAGCCTTGCTGTGTCTGTAGCCAGCCTTCTTGTTCTTGCGGGCTATCGCCACTGAAGCCGAAGCCTATCACTTGTTCGGGCGCATCTGGTCGTAACAGGCCAACAACATCGCTATTCAACGACGTGCTAGCACGAATATTGACCGAGAAGCCGCCGCGCGTACCCACGGTGCAAGGGCCATCATCCGGAATTTCTGGCAAGGTGCAGCCATTGGTTGCAACAGCGCCGAAGTTATTGGGACACTGGTCTTGGTCATCAGGCACGCCATCGCCGTCACCATCAGATGGCTGGTCGGGGAGGGGGCAGCCCTTGTTATCAGCATGGCCAGGTTGGTTGGGGCATTCGTCTTGACCATCCGGTGTGCCATCGCCATCACCATCGCCGGGTTGGTTTGATTGGTTGGGCGGTGGGTTTCCTGGTTGGTTGGGGTTGTTATTAGGCTGGTTCGGTTGGTCGGGGCAACCGTTGGCTGTTTGTGCGAATTCATTGGGGCACTGGTCTTGGCCATCAGGCACGCCATCCCCATCGCCATCGGGCTGAATAACTGTAAAGACGGCGTCATTGGTTCGCTCATAAAATTCGCCTGTGCCCGCTTCACAGTAGAACGTGACGCTGCTGACGCCATTTGGCACGGTATAGGTTGCGCCGCTGCCGCCAATTGGTGAGCCATTCGCGTAACAGGTGGTTAAGCCGCCATAATCGGGGCTAGTGGTCACGGTGACGACCGTACCCGGTGGGCCGCTGGTGGGGCTAATCGAGACGCTGAAAGCCGCCCGTGCCACCAGACCAGCGAGCAATAGCGCCATAACGAAAAGGAGATAAATGATAGATTTTTGCTTCATGATACAGACCTTCTTTCCCATTATTGAAGCATCCACCCTAAAGATTTAGAGCTAATTTCACGATACCAGGCAAACGTTCCGAAAACGTTCCGAAATGGCGAAGGGCGATATTTTTTACAGGTTATTTATTTTTAGGCTGTCAAGTGGTATTCGTAACCAATGGGAAGTTTGTGTGTTCCAATTTTTCGGTGGCGTGATATAATGCGCCCGCTATTGCAGGTCAGTTTTTCACCAGAAGCTAAGCACATCACCCACCCCATGAACAGCACCGTATGGCACAGTGAACCTATAACATGGCCATTTGTTTTGACCAGCAATGATGCTGTTAATCTGAGGTATTTGAGTTTACAGGAGAATAGAAGTGTCCGATAAAGTTCGCGTTGCTATCGTTGGTGTTGGTAATTGCGCCTCGTCCCTCGTGCAGGGTGTGCAATACTACGCTGACGCACCCGATGATGCTATCATTCCCGGTATTATGCACGCCAATCTCGGCGGCTACCGCATTCGGGATATTGAATTCACCTGCGGTTTCGATGTTGATGCTGAAAAAGTAGGCAAAGACATCAGTGAAGCCATCTTCAGCGGCCCCAACAACACCGTCAAATTTGCCGATGTGCCGCACCTCAATGCGCCGGTTTATCGTGGCCCGGTGCTGGATGGTCTGGGTACATACCTCACCCACAAAATCACGCCATCCGATGATGAGGTCGCGGATGCCGTCCGCATTTTGAAAGAGACCAAGACCGATATTGTCGTGAACTACTTGCCCGTTGGCAGCCAAGAAGCCACAGAATGGTATGCCCAAGCCGCTATTGAAGCTGGCTGTGCCTTTGTGAACGCGATGCCGGTTTTCATCGCCACAACCCCCGAATGGGCGGAACGCTTCCGCCAGGCGGGTGTGCCTGTACTGGGCGATGACGTGAAGAGCCAGGTGGGCGCAACTATCCTCCACCGCGTGCTGGTTAACCTGATGAACATGCGCGGCGTTGTCTTAGAGCGTACCAGCCAGCTCAATGTTGGCGGCAATACCGACTTCTACAACATGTTAGACCGCTCGCGCTTGGCCAGCAAGAAGACCAGCAAGACCAATGCTGTTGTCAGCCAGCTCCCCTATGAAGTTGAAGATGACAATGTGTATATTGGGCCATCAGACTATGTGCCGTGGTTGGAAGACCGTAAGTGGGCTTATATCCGCATGGAAGGCCGCACCTTCGGCGATGTGCCGCTGAACATTGAGCTGAAGTTGGAAGTGGTCGATAGCCCGAACAGCGCTGGCGTCATCATCGATGCTATCCGCTGCGCCAAGCTGGCGCTAGACCGCGGGCTGGCCGGCCCCATCGACGCACCTAGCAGCTACTTCTTCAAGTCTCCGCCCATCCAGCCAGATGACGACACCGCTCGCCGTCTGCTGGAAGCCTTCATTGCTGGCGAAGAAGTTGATGCGCCTGCACCAAGCAAAGTGAAATCAAACGGCTCTAAATAACACCAGCCGTATCACCTACAGGGCAGCCATAGTGCTGCCCTTTTTACTTCTCGTCCGAAAGCTCTTGCACCAGCGTAAGAAACGTCTTAAACTGTTTTCAGGCTATTAAATACCTATGGATTAGATTTATGTCCGCCGATATTGCATCTATCAACTTAAAAGTCCTGATTATGGACTCCGACTTTTATGCGTTACAGGCGATTAACAGCTATCTCGCATGGGACCGCCGAACGCGCGTCACATTCTTGGCGCAAAGTGTGGAGCAAATGCAGGACTATCTGGCGCATACGCCCTATGCAGAGTTGCCAGATGTCATTGTGATGGATGCTGACCATGTTGGCGGGGCGACGGCATTACGCCAGCTCATCAACGATTTGCGGCAACGGATGCCTGATGTGCGCGTGGTTTGTTTGGGGCAGCATCTTAACCTTGATTTGGTACAGGCCGCAGCAGATGCTGGCGCAGTAGCATTCATGCTCAAGCAGGAAGTGCGTTTACAGATAGCCTGGGCAATTTGCTATACGCTAGACCATGATTTTGTGGTTACGCCCAGCATTGCCCGTAAATTACGGGGGACACATCACCGCCGCCTGAGCAAAGCATCTGTATTGCCAGAACAGCGTGAATATCCTGAATTGACCGACCGTATTCGGCAGGCGATAAAGCTATGTGTGGTTGAGGGCATGCCGGCACATCTAGCCGCTGATGAGATGGGCATCAGCCTGCACACAATACGCGGGTATATAAAAGAGGGCTACCGTATTCTGGAAGCCCACGATGATACTGAGTATCCTGTTGATATGACGCCACAGGAACGCGCTTTTATGCGCTTCACTGCACTGGCGAATGAAGACGATTAGCCATCATTCTGTACTAGTTCAATGTCCGTTGTGGGCATCCACATTTCTATGAACTGGTAGCTATCCACCCACTGGCCATTAACGATAATTTCCCAGTGCATGTGTGGGCCACTACTGCGCCCAGTACTCCCAACAACGCCAATAATCTGCCCCTGAGAGACCGTCTGTCCACGTGTGACATGCACCTGTGACATGTGGGCATAACCAGAGAAAACGCCCCCACCGTGGTCAATCAGCACATAATTGCCACGAATATCCAACTGACCAGCGAAGGCCACTCGCCCTGCTCCCATCGCTTGAATGGGCGTTCCAAGTGGTACATTCATATCCCAACCTGTGTGGCGGGCGGGCACAGATTCATTGAAAGTGCGGAATACGCCAAAAGGTGAAGCACGGCGCCCCTGTGTGGGATAGACCCATGGGCCGCGCCAGAGTGGTTCTGGAATACCATTGGCGATAACGCTCTCTATGCGGGCAAACTCATTGCGCTCCATCACGGCATCGACCAGATAAAGACGGTCTTCGGGGATGAAGACATCTTGACTGATAAACTGGCCAAGTGACACTTTAAGCGTGGTTTCAACTGTGCGCTGCTCGCCATCTTCAAAGGCGACATCAAATGAGATGGGATAATCGCGCGGGGCTTGCTCCATGTTGACAGCTATGAGGCCATAAAAGCCTTCACCTTCTACCGCAAAAAAGGGCACAGGGCGGCCAAACACAATCGCTTGCACTTGGGATAGTGCCCGTTCATCGGTGGTATGTACCTGCACCAACCCCGTATGCCCCTGCGGTAAGCGGTCAAAATAATAATCAATGATAATCTCTTCGTCTGAAAAGGCTGTAATCGGGCGGGGGCGCGCCTGTGTTGCAGCGCCAGCCACATCTGGTGGCAACCAATCATCTTGGGCGGTGGCAACGCCATTCATAACAGCCAATAGAATCAGTAGAAATGCAACAATTGGGAGATGTTTCATAGTTCACCTTTATGCTAAAGCGGCGTTATTTTGCCATAAAAGCGGGGATATTGCATAGACGAAGCGCGGGTTTCTATCGATAATCAGAGAAACGTAGGCTAAAAGTTCGATTTGTATTGTTATATTGAGAGATGAAGTTGATGCGTAGATTAAAGTATTTGGGCTGGATTATTCTACTGATTTTAGCGGCTTGTAATAGTCAAGAGGTCGCTTTAACGCCACCAGATTACAGCGGCACACCGCAAGAAATTTGCCAAAAAGCCGTTCCCGAAGCAACGCAAAATCACAGCACATTTGATGCCCCTCAACCTGTGTTGCAGGAAGGGCGTGATTACCGTGCGATTTTATGTACAGCATATGGCGCGGTATATGTCGATTTATTTGAAGATGCTGTGCCCGATGTGGTGAACAATTTCGCATTTTTGGCGCTGAGTAATTTTTATAATGGCACGGTGTTCTATCGTGCTATTCCCAACTATCGGGTGGAGGGCGGCTCTCCCGATGGCACACCACAGGGCAGCCCGGGTTATAATTTACCCTTACATATTGCTGGCTTCCTCGCCTTTGACCGCCCCGGCCAATTAGGCATGATTTCCACAAATCCCAATGACCCGTTAGGAGAAGGCTCTAGCGGCAGCCGCTTTTTCATCACCACAAACGCCGCCCCACAGATTAACTATACACGAACGCTGTTCGGCGAAGTGCTGGACGGGCTAGAAGCCGTTGAGCAGATAAAACGGGGCGATATTTTACAGGCCGTTGTGCTCATAGATGACCCTGCGCGCGTCGTCTTTGATGAAACCCCGACGCCATTACCTACAATGGAAGATGTTGCGGCAGCATTATCAGCAGAATCGTTGAGCGCAACACTAGAGCGTTTTGGCTACATACCGCCCACTGTACCGCCATTAACCATTGTCGAAAAGCTCAGCGGTGTTTTCGATACGGCGGAGGTGCTGGCTACTGCGCCAGAGAATGCTCAAAATGATTACAGTGCTTTCCTAGAGCGCTATGGCCACCAGTATCGCGTTAGTGCGGCGCTGAAGAACCAAACTTGCGATTTAAGTGGCGTCACATTTATGGAGCTGCGCTATAGCTTGGATGCATTCGCCAGCCGCGAACAAGCAACAGCCGCACTGATGGACGGACTTTTGGCGGACTTGGCGCAAGCGCGAGGCTTTACAATCACTGAGGCGCAAGACACCACCAATTTATCACAACCCGTTTATATACAATCTACCCGCGCCTGCAATAAAAACGCTGTGCATGGCATCACCTATTGGCAGCGGGGGCGGTTCATTGTGACAGCTGAGGTCATTAGCCAAACGGGCAGTGGGAATAACATTCAAACGCCAGCTTTCTGGCTGCGGGGTATTGTCCAGTTTGTGTTCGAGAATGCGCTGAGCGATGTACTACGGGCAGAGTTGCGCTAACTACTCGCGCACTAAACGTGACACAACTTCGGCCATGCCATCGAGAATACGGGGGATGTCATAGCCCAGTGTATAGCGCTGGAAACGCAATGTTTGCACATCTAGCAGCACATAGAGGACATCTGTGAGGTAGTCTATATCGCCCGAAACATGCAGACGTTGCAATAGGCCGTGTATGGTATTGCGCCACCATATGTGGGCGGGGTGACTGAGGATAGAAGCGGCTGAATGATTTGAAGCTTCGCAGAGAATTGCATCATTTTGCATGACGAAACGCACAACTTGTTCCATGAACCAAAGCAAATTAGCGTAAGCGTCTTCGTGTTGGCGCAAGCGGCGCAACGTGCGTTCTTGTAAATCGCGCATCTCTTGATCTAAAAGCGCGAGGCAAACCGCCGATTTATCTGCAAAATGGCGGTACAGCGTCCCCTTGCCTACACCAGCTTCGCGGGCAATGGCGGACATTGTCACGGATTCAACACCCTCACGGTCAAATAAAGTGCGTGCAGTTTCGAGCAGTAAGGCATAGTTCTTTACCGCATCGGCACGAGTTGGGCGTTGATTGTCGCTAAAGAGTAAATCAGACATGATCTTCTCATGGTGTATATTACATTCCCTTAACAATTATACACCATGATGCCCTAACTCTATAGAGTTTTCATTGAGCTATCAAAAGTATAGGGGAAAAAAGAGGCTGCAATGCTGAGCGTTATTGTACAAAGAATGGGTATTGCTTGAGACTGAGTGATTTAAGCGAGTAAGACATCCAGCTTGTTCCGCAATTCTTGAACGGAAAAAGGCTTCACCATGAAGTCATCGCAGCCGGCTGCTATACTCTGGTTCATCATGTTATCGACATCGGTGGCAGAAATGGCCAAAATAGTCGCCTTCTCAGTCAATGGGTCTGCACGGAAAAGGCAGATTAAATCTAGACCACTGACATCAGAGCCTTTCAGCCAAAGGTCTACCAATATTACGCGAGGGCGCAAGTGGCGCGCCATTTGAATGCCCTCCCTGGCATGTTCCGCCATAAAGACCGACCAGAAGAAGGGACGGAGGGCATCACGAATAAACTCTCCCATTTCTAGATGGTCATCAATGACCAAAAGCGTTTGTGTTACAGGTTTCATATTCCACACCCCATTCTTAACATTACTTAATGTTACAACTATATTGTAACACATTACGCGCCACATTGATATAAAAACTTATAAAAAAGGGCTATAGAAGTTGAAAATTGAATTTAAGCAGTAGCGAGGAGGCTATTGACAACTTCTCGCAGTTCTTGAGGAGAAAACGGCTTCACCAGTAAGGCATCGCATCCAGCGCGCATCGCATCTTGGAAAAGTTCTTCTGAACGCCCAGCAGTGACAGCCAGAATAGGAACACGGCTTAAATGTGGATGGGTCTTCTTACAGTATTCGGCAACGCTAATACCATCCATAGTTTCACCAGGCAACAGC
>DAOTWU010000332.1:0-4999 GCA_034435735.1 Anaerolineae bacterium
CCTTCTCCTATGACCGCGAGGGTTTCGCCCTGTTGGGCAGCCGTGGGGGTCACCGTCACGATGGGCGGGGGAGCTTCTGCAATGATGGAAAACATCCCCTGTGCGATGACGCGCCCTTCTGGTGTATGGGCACTGACAAGGTATCGTCCACCCTCATCGCTAGACGATGTATAAAGCGTGAACGTGATGAGGCCATCGTCATCCGCTGTTTTTGTGGTAGAGAAAACAACATCTGTGCTTTCTACATATATCACATCAAAAACAATCGCCGCCGCTGCATCCAAACCGCTTAGTTCCACGGTGAGCGATTCTCCGGCGACAACTTCATCAGGTGTTACAGTCAACGACGGTGTATCCTGAGCGAGGAGACCGCCGCTGATACTGAGTAAAATAACCAAAAGTGCGCTTAAATAGATGAACGGTTTACTTTTAGCCAACATCGAACAACTTCCTTTTTGGGCGAGCGGGTGCAATATTTCTCTAAATGTACCTCTCATATTGTACTCTAAGTTAGACCTCTGCGGAAACAACTTTGTGCTAAAACAATGTTTTACATATACACTTTGTGATACATTGACAGAGAACTAAAGGCTTAAAATTGCGAGGTGAAGGATGATTCGGCAATTGGCAGAAGTTTTACAGCCTGTTTTGAACTGGCCGTATATACGGCGGACGCGGCGTAATCATGGCCTTGAACATGCGACAATTCACTTGCTAAATGCGCAGGGATATATCCTCAGTGGCAGAAGCACCGATAGTGGCTTCGTGATTTTAGGCGATGTGCCCACTGATAAGCTAGAAAGTGCCGCCCATAACGCGCTGAAGCGAATGCGCAACGGAGAGCACCAACTGGCCATTCACCCGAATTGCGGTACAAACCTGTTGACACTGGGCGGGATGACGACATTCGCGGCATTAATTGGTTTTAGCGGCGCAAGCGACTATCGAGCGCGCTGGAGCCGCTTTCCGATGGTGCTCTTGATGATGATGTTCACCTCTCTACTGGCGCCTTCGGTTGGGATGCGGTTGCAGAAATATATCACCACCGAGGGAGACCCCGGCGACTTGGAAATTGTCAGCATTAGCAAGCGCACCATGCCCGCACCATTAGGGCGGGGCGAATGGATTATGCATCAGGTGGTTACGCGGGGCGGCTAACTGCCTGAATATGGTTCAGGGATAACGGTAATATAGAACATCAAAATACGATCATCAGGCAAACGGATGACTGCTGGATTGCGCACTGATACAGATTCATAGGCGTATTGGCCATCATAAACGAGACGTGTCCCATCCTCTCGCTCCCATGTGAAGCCGTCTGTCGTGATATATGAATGGATGGATGGGAAAAAACCATCATGTGCGGGGGCACCAGTAAACGTAAATACACGGAAACCGTTATCTAATGCGAGTTGTCCCTGTGCAATAAAGTGACGTTCCTCAAGCACTACATCTGTCTGAGAAGTAAATGATAGGCCATCTTCTGACAAAGCGTGGTAGTTCGCCCCTTGAGGGTTAATAGCATATAGATGATACCCGTTATCAAAACGGAAGATGGTTGGCGCCAATATGTGGCTATCTTCATCTGCAAGATGTGGCATTTGGCTATCTAATATGAAATTCAATCCATCTTCACTAGTTGCTGAATAGATAGCCACTGTACGGCGCTCAATACTTTGATTAAAAAACATGCGTATTGAGCCATCATCCAGCACAATAGCTGATGGATCTACAGGCGGTTGTGGAAAATCAAAAGTCACCCGTTTATACACCCATGTTTCGCCAAAATCATCAGAGATAGCCGCGACAATTTGATTGCGTATTTCGGCATGATAAGTGATGAAATAAACAAAAATACGCCCATCAGGAGTGATAACTGCGGTGGGGTAATCTGCTTGATCGCTCAAATTTTGGCCAGTACGTTCCCACGTCCAGCCATCATCTTCTGAAATGGCTATTAAAATACGGCGATTCCATGGACCATATCCATCATTATTATTCTGCGGAGATTCTGCAGCACCTATAGGTGGTACAAAGTCGCTTATGGTCCAGTCAATATCATTACCGTTATCTTGGGCGACAATGGGAATAACGCATAATAAACAAATAAGTGCGACGATTGAAAGGCGCATGATTAGTTTACCTTATAATATGTGGCCATTATATTTATCTTATACTGAGATTACTCAAAATATAGTTAAAAGATAAGCGCGTTTGCGCCTCTAGCTAAAAGAGGGGCTGTGTTATAATGCCCTGCTGTGCCATATAGATAACCTCAGGAGTAAGACCCTGTGACAACCCCAAACGCCGAATTAGAACAACTCGCTATCAACACCATTCGCACGCTATCAATTGATGCCATTCAAAAAGCCAATAGTGGCCATCCAGGCTTGCCCTTAGGCGCCGCACCTATGGCCTATACACTATGGACGCGCTATCTGAAGCATAACCCCAAAAATCCACAATGGGCGAACCGCGACCGCTTCGTCCTCAGCGCGGGGCATGGTTCTATGTTGCTTTACGCACTATTGCACCTCACGGGTTATGATTTGCCGCTGGAAGAAATCAAGAACTTCCGCCAATGGGGCAGCAAAACGCCCGGCCATCCAGAATATGGCCATACCCCCGGCGTTGAGGTGACAACAGGCCCGCTGGGGCAAGGTGGCGCGACGGCTGTCGGCATTGCGTTGGCAGAGGCTTATCTGGCGAATTACTTCAATCGTCCGGGCTATCCTGTCATTGACCATTACACCTATGCCATTGTCAGCGATGGCGACCTGATGGAAGGCGTCTTCATGGAAGCCTGTTCGCTGGCCGGTACCTGGGGGTTGGGCAAGCTCATCTTCCTTTATGATGACAACCACATTACGCTTGATGGCGAAACTGAGATGACCTTCACCGAGGATACATTGACTAAGTTCGCTGCGATGGGTTGGCACACGCTTGCTGTAGAAGATGGCAACGACACCGCTGCCATTGATGCGGCCATTGCCGCCGCCCGTGCTGTGACAGATAAGCCCTCGCTCATCAGCGTACGGACGATTATCGGCTATGGTAGCCCCAATAAGCAGGGCACAAGTAAAGCACATGGTTCACCATTGGGCGAGGAAGAAGTGCGGCTGACGAAACAGGCTTTGGGCTGGCCAACAGATGAACCCTTCTTCATCCCCCACGACGCACTAGCACACTTCCGCCAGGCGGTGACCAACGGCGCAAATGCCGAAAGCGAATGGCAAAAAGTGTTCAATGGCTGGCGTGAAGCCTACCCCGACCTCGCCCGCGAGTGGGATAATGCCTTCAATAATAAACTGCCAGAAGGCTGGGAACGGGATTTACCCCAATTTGATGATAGTAAGGCGATTGCCACGCGCAACGCATCTGGCGAGGCGCTGAATGCTATCGCTAAGCATGTGCCCACCATGATTGGCGGCGATGCTGACCTTGCTGGTAGTACCAAAACACTTATTAAAGAGGCAGAGCACACAGGCAAAGGTAAACCCGCCGCCCGTAACGTGCGCTTTGGCGTGCGCGAACACGGTATGGGCGCAATTGTGAACGGCCTCGCCCTACATGGTGGCATTATCAAGCCCTATAGCGCAACATTCCTCACCTTCAGCGATTATATGCGCGGTGCAGTGCGGTTGGGCGCATTGATGGACATTCCAACCGTGTATGTATTCACACATGACAGCATCGGGCTGGGCGAAGATGGCCCCACCCACCAACCTGTCGAGCATTTCATGGCCTTGCGCACCATCCCCAACCTCTACGTATTCCGCCCCGCAGATGCCAACGAGACAGTAGGTGCATGGCGGGCGACGATGACGCTGAAACATCCCGCTGCGCTCATCTTCACGCGGCAAGGTGTGCCAGTGCTGGCCGATAATGCTGAGGGCATTCATGAAGGCGTGGCACATGGCGGTTATATCCTCGCCGATACTGCCGATAAGCCAGAGATTATCTTGCTGGCGACGGGCAGCGAAGTGCATATCGCACTTGAAGCCTTTGACCGTCTGGTAAGTGAAGGCATAGCGGCGCGGGTGGTCTCGTTACCTTGTTGGGAACTATTTGAAGAACAAGATGAAGCCTATCGGGAACAAGTGCTGCCCACCGATGTCACAGCACGGGTGAGTATTGAAGCTGGTGTGACATTGGGCTGGGAGCGCTATGTTGGCAGTGAGGGCATCGCCATTGGCGTCAACCAATTCGGCGCAAGCGCACCATATGAGCGAATTTATGAGGAATACGGGCTAACCGCAGAGCGCGTCATCGCGGCAGCGAAGCAATTACTTGATTAAGCACAGTAATGACACGGTACAGGGGGCGACAACACGCCCCCTTTTTAGATTACTCGGTTTCACGGCGCAACAAATAGCACCCCATGTGGTGGCTGCTCACAAATCCGGTAATGATACGCATTTCTTCCTCAGAACAGCCCAGCAATATCTTGAGTTCGGTATCGCGCTTGACTAAATCCACCGTGCAAAGCACCCCTTCAACACGATGGTCGCCCTTTCGGGTAGAGCCTGCCGCGCCTATCCACACATCGATACCTCCACCATCAGACGAAGTCGTACCAGCGAGATAGCCATAATCCAATGGATATACCTCATCATCATAATCAGGATGGGTGCTTCCCCGTGGGCGGTCAATCACCACGGTGCTGCTATTCACCAACTTATCTAAATAGTGCCAAAACTCGGCATTAAATCTTTCGGGCATGGCTTCGCCTTCCCCCTTCTATTTATCGTTTATAGCTTCAGGTTAACACAGACTGCACAGAAATCGAAACAGCCTTTTGTCATCAGTTGGTCTGTACGAAAAGCGCAACTGTATCGACGTAATACGTTTGTGGCGCCATATCGACAAGCTGTAACTGTGCCAGATGGTAGCCATGACGCACCAATAGGCGGGCATCCCGCGCCAAGATTGCCGGGTCACTACTCACATAAACGATACGCTGTAAACCAAGCGCGGTCAAACCTTCTAAGGCTTCACG
>DAOTWU010000333.1:0-4524 GCA_034435735.1 Anaerolineae bacterium
GCTTCAAAACTCGTTCCCAAGCGCTTATATGAGTTCACCAACGGGGCAAGAATAGCGCACATCGCCCGCGCATGGGCTAATTGCCCGGCAAGAAAGCGCCTCGCAGTAGCAGAAAGATTGTATTCATCGGATGTATCTACAAAAACATTTTCCCCTGTAGTGGGGTCATGAAGGCTTTGATGCGTATGCATACCCGACCCCGGAAATTCGTTTGAGGGGCGCGGCATAAAAGTACAATGTAAGCCATATTGACGGGCAATAGTGCGAATAACGATGCGTGCAGTCAAAATATTATCGGCAGTATCTAAAGCATCGCTATATTGGAAGTCAATTTCATGTTGCCCATAACCAATCTCAGAATGCACTGAATCCGCCCTAATGCCCATTTCTGCTAAAGTGGCTAACATTTTGCGGCGTATAGATTGAATTTGCTCCGGCACCATATCGAAATAGGCAGCATAGTCATCGACTGGTGGGCGGATTATTGGCTTCCCTTGCGCATCACGAGGGAACAGGAAAAACTCCAGTTCCATACCCGTCTTAAAGGCATAGCCCTCCGCTTCCGCTTGTTGCAGGTTGCGAATCAGCGCAGTACGAGGGTCGCCAATAAAAGGCTCTCCGGTGGGGGTATAAACAGTGCAGATAAGGCGGGCTACTCGTTCATCAGCAGGCGTCCACGGCAAAATAGCAAAAGTGTTTAAGTCTGGCCAAAGCACCATATCACTTTCGGCAACGCGGGCAAATCCTTCGATAGATGAGCCATCGAAGTGCGAGCCATTATCAAGCACGTTCTCGATTTCAGTTGCTGGTATGGTGACACTTTTAACAATGCCGATGATGTCGGTAAACCAGAGGTCAATAAAGCGTACATTTTCGCTTTTAATCGTGCTGAGAATGTCTTGCCGTGTTAGCGTGCTCATACAATTTTGCCCTTTTGACCAGCCTGTAAACGCATCTCACTATAAAAATTTGTAGGCAACCGGTACACAGTAAAGTTAGACAAAATTCACCCGTCTAATTTGTACGGTTTTCTAATCTCCCTCACCCAATCGCCCTAAATGCCCCAGTAGCGCTGTAATACCCAGCAGGTAACTGCGCCAACCAAAACCACTAATCTGACCAACACAAACCGGCGCCAGTAATGACTTTTGGCGAAATTGTTCACGCGCATGAACATTTGATAAATGCACTTCCACAACTGGTAAATTAATTGCGCTAATGGCGTCGCGCAAGGCAATAGATGTATGGGTATAAGCTCCAGGATTAAATACAACGCCATCCGCCCAGTTGCGACTAATGTGCAACATATCAATCAATTCGCCTTCATGGTTGGATTGTTGAATGCGTAATTCAACTTTTTGCGATTTCACATGATTGCGACAAGCATCGTTAATATCATCTAAAGTCATTGAACCATAAACTTCTGGTTCGCGCGTTCCCAGAAGATTGAGGTTTGGGCCATGTAATAGTAAAATATGGGTTGTTGTCATATCTCACCCCTACAGTAATTCATGCAGTGTGGCCAACACCGCTTGTTCTTCTACTCCCTCAACAATAACGACATCCCCAATATTGCGCAACAACACAAAGCGAGAAATCCCATCTCGCCACTTTTTATCGGTGCGCATAGCGTTATAAAGGGCTTCTGGCTCTAGATTATTTAACCGCGCAGGCAACCCCGTGTGATTCAAAATTGCTTCAACCTGTGCAATTAGCGCAGTATCGCATAAGCCAAGGCGGTGGGAAAGTTTCACTGCTGCGAGTAAACCAACACCAACTGCTTCTCCATGCAACCAGGCATATCCAGTAACTTGCTCAATAGCATGCCCAAAAGTATGCCCCAAATTCAAGTGCGCGCGGATATTTCTCTCGTAGGGGTCGGCTTCAACGATATTCACCTTGACCTGTACCGCTCGGCGAACCAACTCGGCGGCTTTTTCAAGGTGATGTAAATTTGTATCTAATAGTGTTTGGTCAGCTATAAGGCCGTGTTTGATGACTTCCGCCATACCACAGCGCCATTGTTCCTCTGGCAATGTGGATAACACATCAGGGTCAATGAGAACAGCGACTGGTTGCTTAAAGGCACCGACAAGGTTTTTCCCTTGTGGTAAATCTACGCCAACTTTTCCCCCGACACTGCTATCAACCATCGCAAGCAATGTCGTGGGTATCTGCACTAAGCGCACCCCACGCATATAGGTGGCAGCAACAAAGCCAGCAGTATCCCCAACAACCCCACCCCCTAAAGCAATCAATGTTGTATGGCGGTCTGCCCCGACAGCCACAAGGTCTGCATATAATTGAGTTACGGTGTCAAGGTTTTTATATTGTTCACCATCGGGCATTGTAATAAGTGGGGCTTGTAAATGCTCGGCCAGTGATTGCCCGTACAGCGGGGCAACTGTAGTGTTGGTGATAATCACACATCGCCCCTCCCCTACCCAGTCACGAACACGTGATAAGAGGCCGCTTTCAATAACTATTGGATAATTTTGGCCATCGGGCGCAGTTACTGTGATGCTTTCCGCCATAGGTGTATTATCTCCTGTGCAATTTCATGTGGGGAAAGATTAGATGTATCAACTTGGTGCGGCAAGGTGCGGTATATCGCTTCTCGCTGTTCTAGGCGTTGTCGCCACTCAGAAGCAAGTGGGCGATTAGATGATGCGCTCAGGCGGCGCTCAAGAATAGCCAAAGATGCAGTGAGGCACACAACAAAACTAGACTTCAACATTAAAGTACGATTCACGTCATCAATTAGCGTGCCTCCACCTGTTGCAATAACCAATCTTTGTTGTATAGATAGCTCCTCACATAACGTCCGCTCCATTTGACGAAAAGCAACTTCGCCCTGCTGTTCAAAAATTTGTGGGATGGATAAACCAGCACGGCGCTCTATTTCAGTATCCGTTTCAATGAAGGGGCGCTTTAGCATACCAGCAACTAAAGGGCCAATTGTTGATTTGCCCGTTCCCATAAACCCCGTAATGACGATATTGCGATTATTCATAACCAAAGCGCCAAAGTGCGTTATCCATCGGTAAATCTTCAAGATGGTTACGACGTAAAGCCTCAAAACGGGGGCGCATCTCTTCGATGCTGTCGCCGCCAAGTTTCTCCACCAGTGCATCCGCCAGCACAATAGCAAGCATCGCCTCACCAACGGGTACAGCACGCGGTGTCGCACAAAAATCGCTGCGTTCATACGTCGTAGGCTCTGGCTCGCCAGTGGCGAGATTAACCGATTGCAAAGCTTTCAACACTGTAGAAATCGGCTTCATAGCAACGCGAACAACAATCGGCTCACCAGTGGTGATACCGCCTTCAAGGCCGCCGGCTCGGTTTGTTTTGCGCTGTAGATAGCCTTCATCATCACGAACAATTTCATCATGCACTTCACTACCGCGCTTACCAGCATTTTCAAAGGCATGGCCAAGCTCTGCGCCTTTCATCGCTTGAATGCTCACCATTGCAGCAATAATACGGGCATCTAGTTTTCTATCCCAATGGACATGCGAGCCTAATCCTGGAGGCACGTTCCACGCCACAACTTCGAATACACCGCCCAATGTATCTTTGTCAATTTTGGCTTGACGAATAACCTCACGCATTTGCTCGGCAACGGCGGCATCTGGACAGCGCACATCATTATCTTCTGCTAAGCGTATCCGCTCCTTTAGAACTTGCGGGGTGTAATCATCATAGCGAACGGCAGCTTGCCCAATTTGCACCACATAGCCACCAATCTTTACACCAAATTCAGCTAGAAGCTGGCGGCAAACTGCCCCAACCGCAACACGCATTGTTGTTTCGCGGGCGCTGGCACGCTCTAAAGCCAGACGCAATTCACGATAGCCATACTTAACAGCGCCGGTTAAATCCGCATGGCCAGGGCGCGGTGTGGTGATAGGGGGAATATCACGCTCCCGCCAGTTCTTGAAATCACGATTCTCTACAATCATGGCCAATGGACCACCAGTCGTTAGCCCATTCATTAAGCCGGAAGTTATCCGAACTTTGTCTTTCTCTATTTGCATTCGTCCACCAGAACCATACCCTTTCTGGCGGCGAGCAAGTTCATGATTAATCGCATCAGCATCTAACCGTAACCCTGCTGGCAGCCCTTCAATAATTGTAGTTAACATCGGTCCATGGCTTTCACCAGCTGTTAGAAATCGTATCATCTTCCCCTCTTTCCACAAAAGTGGGCGAGTTGCCACACTCGCCCAGACTAATGACTTGAACAATACAAACCAATTCAACGCGCTTGAAGCGCCTCTTTGAGCGCGGCAAACATCACCTCTAGTGGGGCATCGCGCCCTGTCCACAACTTAAATGCTGCTGCACCCTGCCGCACTAACATCCCTAAACCACCGATGGCTCTACCCCCATGTTGTTCTGCTTGTTTCATCAGTTGAGTTACCTCAGGACGATATACCATGTCATACACCGTGACGCCTTTGGGGAAAGGTACACCTTCAATCCAAGGTGTTGCTTCGGTATTTGGCCACATCCCTACAG
>DAOTWU010000334.1:0-4993 GCA_034435735.1 Anaerolineae bacterium
GCGGAAATCGTGAAAGCGTCAAAATACATAGCTTATCGGGCGTCTTCTGTCAGCAGATAAGCGATAATATCAGCTAGCTCGCTTTCGGAGAGCGTTACAAGATAGTTTTGCGGCATAGCAGGCGTATAACCTTCAACCACATAAAATTCGGGATAGGCAATAGACTGGTAGATATAGGCTGCCGCGCTCAGGTCTGGTATACGAGATGAAGCGCGCTGGGCAATACCTTCAAATCCCGGAGCAACCCGCCCTGCACCAGCACGATGACACACCCCACACCCAAGTTCATCAATAAGGGCGTCACCATGCGCTGCATCAGCATTTTCTAGCAAAGCGCTAACACGCGCTTCCAAATCTTCTGAAGAAGTGCTAGGGGTTACATCCCCTGTTCCCCCACCCATCATTGCCAAATGATGGGCCTGCATAGACTCTGCATCGAGAAACGCACCTAAGAAAATAATGATAGCCACAACTAACAGCCCCATCACAACCCACAATGTCCAGCGGGCGCTGTTAGGTGCTTTTGGTGTTAATTGGGGTTCGCTCATATTATCCTCAAAGCAGTAAACGGTCGATAATCATTGCCAGAAACAGAAAAGCCAGATAGGCGGTAGAGAACTTATACATGCGCCGTGCGGCAATTTTTGTTTTCTGGCGGATGAGCAGAATCGACATACGAATAAGCATTAGCCCCAATAGTAAGGCAGTAATCAAATAGATATACCCCAAAAATGCGGGTAGCGAGGGATGCAGCAGTAAAACGCCGGGTAGTAAGGTGATAAGCACAAGTTGTACTGAGTAGAAAAGAATCTGCCAGCGTGTGGCGGCTTCTCCACGTGCGACTGGCATCATCGGCACATGGGCACGGGCATAATCGCTATTAACGAGGATAGCCAACGCCCAACTATGTGGCGGTGTCCAGTAAAAAACAATCGCAAAAAGGATGAATGCCTCGACAGACAATGCGCCAGTAACCGCCGCCCATCCCACAAGGACGGGAATAGCGCCTGCTCCGCCACCAATGAGAATATTCACAACGGTGTTGCGCTTCAACAGTACAGTATAGATGATGACATAATAGAGCGCGCCAAGCAATGATAACCCCGCCGCAAGCCAATTCACAAAATAGGCCAATATCACCACAGACCAAGCCACTAGGCCAATCCCAAACCAGAGCGCGTTAAGCGGCTCGACACGCCCGGAAGGAATAGGGCGACGTGCTGTGCGCGACATACGCGCATCCATATCGCGGTCTAGGTACTGGTTAATCGCACTTGCGCCAGCAGAGGCGAAAGAACCACCGATAATTGTCCAGAGAAGTGTTGGTAAATCTGGCACACCATCGGCGGCGACAATCATGGCCGTTACCGTGGTGAAAATCAGTAAAAGTACAATCCGAAGCTTAACAAGCTCGAGATAGGTGCGAAACCGGGAAGTTACGCGGACATCGTGTCCGATTGAGGTGTCCATAATACCCCTTGAGAATGACGACTATTGAGTGTTTCAAAAAATGCGAGAGCGACTAAAAAAGCCCATGTTATAGCGGCGAATCCAACATGAGCAGCGCCCCAAACAGGTGCTGCACTCGTGAAGACAAACAATGCCCCCACAGCAGCTTGTAGGATATAAGCAAGCAATGCCCCCACAGCGGCATAACGCACTGCCCGTTGAGAACGTGTTGTATAAACCTGCCATACAAGCAACAGCAACGCAATACCCAGCACAACAACAGCTAAACGATGCAACATGTGAACAACAGCTAGTTGGCCTTGTTGAGTGGGCAAAATCTGTCCAAAACACAGAGGCCAATCCGTGCAAGCTAAGGTTGCTCCGCTACCCCGAACTAGTGCACCAGTAAGGATAATCACAAAAGCCAGTAAGGCGGTGATATAGGTTAAGCTGGTGACATGGTCTGGGGAAGTTTGTCCTTCTGGTTGATAGTGTGTTAAGAGGCCAGCCACAAGTAGCGCCCCCAAAAGTAACATGGCTGTCCCTAAATGGAGTGTTACCATTGTAGGAGATAACCCTAAAACAACGGTTAAAGCTCCCAAAGCGCTCTGAGAAAGATATAATACAGCGGCAATGGCCGTCACAATAAACACAATGCGGTGAGTACGGAAATAGCGACGCCATGCAACAACAAGCATCCCCAACCCCAGAAGACCAATGAGCAGGGCAAAGAGGCGATGAGACCATTCAATCCACGCTGTTACATTATCTAGTGGGGGGAAAATCGTCCCATTACACAACGGCCACTCTTCACCGCAACCAAGGCCTGAATCGGTTACACGCACAATAGCCCCAAACACAATCAGCCCTATTGTGAGTAATACGGTAAGTGTAGCGAGATAAAAAAAGATACGCGAAGAGCGCGCATGAATTTGTTCAGATTGCATGGCGGTTTACCCTAGAAACTATAAACTCCAAGCTATGGAGCTAATCTGAATAGCACTTAAGCGAAATTCAAGACTTTTGACTACTTGACACCTGTTCAGCTTCTGCGCGGCTACGCAAAACCCCACGATGTAGCAGCCAGAGCACAACAGCAATAGTCGCACCAATCCCAACAAGATTGATAAGGGCAAAAATAGCATAAACAACAAAATGCTGGGCTTGTTGGGGCGTAGCCTCAAAAACAGATGCTTCTGGTTGATCAACTTGTACAAGAAACGGCAAGACCTTGGCGTCATCACCAGCAGAACGCATTTGAACGGTGAGGCCGCCGCCAATAATCAAGAGAATAATTGCTCCAACCCAAATAGCCAACGTTTTCACGGAAACCTCCCAAACAATAGATACCTTGTAGCAGCGCAAAGATTGTACTATCTCTCACAAGCTACTGCAAGGACACAAGCGTGATAATATCAAACCTCGTCATAACGAGAATCACTATCAGAGCTTTCATCTGACTCTTGCAAATCATCATCAACGGAATCCGAGACTTCTCCGCCAGCTTCACGGTGAGGTCTATGTGCGTTAGATTGCGAAGATTGGTTACGATTATCAGTTTCTATCTCTGCCATACAGGGCAACGTAAAATGGAAAATGCTTCCCTCATCCAAAGTGCTTTCTGCCCATATTTGCCCACCATGACGCTCAATGACAGCAGCCGCAATAGCTAAACCCAGACCTGTACCAGAAATTTGTTTTTTATCTGGACGTTTAGCACGGAAAAAACGTTCAAAAATATGGTCTATGTCTTCAGGAGCAATACCGTGGCCAGTATCTTTCACATCAATCATCACAAAGTCAGCTTCTTTACGGGCCTGTATCGCAACTATGCCACCATCACGATTATATTTAATCGCATTGCCAATCAAATTGCTGATAGCACGCTGCAAAAGAGGGGTATTCGCGTTAATAGGTGGTAGAGAAGGTATATAAACATCGATTGTGATGTTATGTTCAGCCGCGGCAGCCTCATACATCTCCACAGTTTCATAAATAAGCTGCGCCAAGTTGCACGGTTTCATTTCAATGGCAGCGCCAGAGTCTAGACGAGATAAATCCAGCAAGTCGGCAACCAGCTGCTCCATGCGCTCTAGCCCCTTCATGGCTCGCTCGACAAATTGCAATTGCCGTTCATTGAGCGGTCCTAGATGCTCCAGCATATCAATAAAGCCTTTTACTGAAGCGATAGGGGCTTTCAGGTCATGCACCACGATGCTCATTAAATCATAATTGAATTCTTCTGCAGGTTTTGAACTCATAGCTGGTCTACCGGTTGTAATAAAGGAGGTATACGATCTAAGGCATAAGCAAGCCGCGTACCATGCCAGGTTAATAAAGTGCCATCCACGATATGAATGCGTTGATTACGCGCTGCCGGAACATTCAATTTAGCAAATAATGCTATATGTTCTTCAGTGAATTCATAAGGCTCTGTAGGCAACAAAATAACATCAGGTTGTGCGGCTTCAAGCTCTTCCCAAGACAAACGCGGATAGCGGCGGTCTCGTCCCTGCACACGGGGGTCATCATCAGGATATGGCGCCACCTCCCCCAAATCAGCAGCTAGGGGGAAGCGACGCTCACGGTTTGCAAAAACATTCTTACCACCACACACCGTCAGTAAATCATGCATATAGGTATCACTATTAAAGGTCATCAATGGCTCCAGCCATATTGGCACAAAAACCTTTGGGGCATGGTCTTCATTAGCGCTGCTGATACCCATAATCCAATCATACTGCTGTTCAATCAAACGCACTCGCGGCACCATAGAAGTCTCTTCAAAAAGATACATGATGCTCCAGAGTAAGTTTAATACATCTTGAACAGTTTTAGGAAATGTCACCCAGACAGGAATACCAGCAGCTTGCAAGGCTTCAACATCTTGCCGCCGATTTTCTTCCTGATTGGCGATAACCAATTCTGGTTTTAGGGCAATAATACGCTCAATATCAGGGTTTTTAGTACCGCCAACACGAGGCAAACTCGCCACACCATCCGCTGGATGAATACAATAATCAGTAACAGCTATTAAACGGTTTCCCAGATTAAGGTCAAACAAAGATTCTGTGAGACTGGGTACCAAAGAAATAACTGTAGACGGCGGATGGTCTATAGGTGCATCATGCTCATAGCGGTACGTTTTTTCTGTCGTCATAAGCTACATCTGCACGATTTGATCACGCTCTGGCCCAACACTCACCGCTTGAATCGGAACATCAACCAACTCGGCAACACGGCGAATATAGTTGCGGGCAGCTTCGGGCAAATCTTTTTCACGGCGGGCGCGGCTAATATCTTCGCGCCAACCGGGAAGCGTTTCATAAATCGGTGTAGCTCGTTCCAATTCAACAATCGTGCTGGGCGGATATTCATAGCGTTCGCCATCAATATCATAGGCAACGGCGATTTTCAATTCATCCATCCCACTTAGCACGTCAAGCTTGGTGAGCATTATTTCGGTGAAGCCGTTGATAGCAGCAGCATAACGAAGCATGACGGCATCTAGCCAACCGCAGCGGCGCGGGCGCCCAGTTGTTGT
>DAOTWU010000335.1:0-4319 GCA_034435735.1 Anaerolineae bacterium
CTAAAATGGGCAAGGCTTCCTGCGCTGTTTCAAGGTCATTATAGACAAGCCCCACTTGCAATATACTCATCTCGCCCAATTGGCCATCGGCAAAGTAGGCCAGGCTATATGGAGGGAGTGAGGGTTCAAAATAGGCATTTACTATGTTGGTTGTCTCTTGGTAAGCGTTATTTATCATGTCAATCACTTCTTGACTGACAATAGATATGTTTGAATGCTCACCAATAGTGTCTCCAGTAATGTTGAAGTATAACGGATGGAAGAACGTTGCTTGTACCAAATCATCCATCGCTTCCCCGTTGAGGATGGCATCCGCAGCAATGAAGTATTCTGGGCGGCTGAGCAGGTTAGGAACATTCTCGGCTTGGACTTGCGCAACATTCACCAACATGGCGTAACTGGGGCTGCTGGCGATTGCTCCATCGGGTAAGATAGCAACGGGCCGTTTGCTCCCAACGTCTCCACCGAATAGGAAGGCGCTACGGCTCATTATATCCGTGAGCATGTCATCTTTCCCATCTGCTCTGCGCCAGATTGTAGCCTCTCCCACATCGTCTACATCCTGCACCGCATAACCATAATTCTCTAGTGCGGCTTGAACCGTATCTATATCAAATTCACCGGAGAGCAGAACCGTTTCGGGCAAGCCAAAGAAAGCGATTTGCCTGACATCGTAAGCATTAAGCCCCGTCAATTCCCGTGCTTGTACGGTGTATTCGTAGTAGTCCATAGAAGACGGCAGTAAAAGGCGCTGCAAGGCTAATCTCCAACGACGTTGTGCGTCATCGTCGAGAGTGCTCAGCACCTCATCGTCTGTGACTGGCGGTGCGCCCTCTATCAGTAATGCGGCTTCAACGTTCACATATTGAAGTGGGTTGCTGGAGAACATCTCAGCCAATAAAAACGGGTTTGCCAACGTGTGAGGTAAGTGAGATAACATCATAACCAGCGGATGGTCTTCCGGTAATGGTGTCTCCTCTTGTGCATAACCCGCCCCTACGACGAGCAGTAAGCACAGACAAACTGTTATCCACCGCTTTAACATTGTTTTTCTCCTAGTTGCGTTGCGTGCTCAAAAGCATGCAATGTTATAATGTGGAGTGTGTTTATAATGCTGCTGGAAAATTTTGGGATGGCTGTGATGAAAAGTAGATTTTTCCCTGTGATAATTATAGTCTTTTTGCTATTTGGCGTTGCCGCTGCACAAGACGCTTTTCCCATCACACCCGGCAGTTATGAAGGCAATATCAACGATACCACTTTCAGCGTACGCTACAGCTTTGAAGCCCAAGAGGGCGATACGGTCACTATCACGATGGAGACCACCAGCGGTGACCTTGACCCGTTTCTATTGCTATTAGGGCCGACAGGGCGTTTACTGGCGACTAACGATGACCGCGAAACTGGCGTCCGCGATGCCCAAATTGTCCAGAGCATCACCCGCAGCGGCACATATACCATCGAGGCCACCCGCTTTGACCAAGAAACTGGCACATCTAGCGGCACTTTCCGCCTCACGCTGGAAGTCTCTGGCGCGGTGGAACAGACCGAAATAGACCCGCTGAGCGCGCCGCCGCCATATGGTGTTGATTATACATTTGTCGATTTTGAGGAAATTGGCGCGGGCACAATTGATGAGGAAAACCCGCTGGCTTATTTTGTGCTGGGCGGTCAGCAGGGTGATTTTGTCCGTATTATCATGACCGCGACCAGCGGCGATTTACAGCCTCGCCTCAATGTTCTCAACCCTGATTTGACTGTTATCAGCCAAACCACAACCTTGAGAAGTGGCGAGATTGCCGCTTTTGCCACCTTGCCAGAGAGGGGCTGGTATCTAATTGAGGCTAGCGCCGATGGCGGCACGGGCACATTTGATATTTACCCCACCCGCCTAGCTACAGCTGTGATTCAACTGGGCGAGACGCTTCAAGGGCAGTTCACTGCCGATACCCCGACCATCGGCTATATCATCAACGCCCACGTTGGCGATAACCTCATCGCCAGCCTCACATTAGATGACCCGAACAGCGGTGTTGTGCCAGAATTATCTGTACTTGATCTTAACTTGCAAAACATCGGCCAGCGCCAATTCAGTGAAGGGGCGACCACCCGTATCCGCGCCCGCATCCCCCGCAGCGGTACATACATCCTGCAACTGCACAATGCGCGGCAGGGCGTCGGCGGTTCATTCACCCTGACGTTGGGCGGTATTGCGGTTGATGTCAACAAATTATCGACGATAACCGCTAGCTATAACGAGCGCTATAAGGACAGTATCACGAATCGCCAGCCCATTGATTACTACCGTTTTAGTGGCAAGGCGGGCGAAGTAGTCACTATTCAAATGACCGCCGATGTTGACAGCGCCCTAGACCCGTTCCTTGCCCTTACTGATGCCCAACTGAATGAACTGGCTTTCAACGATAATACCGGTACAGGCCGCGATGCCCGCATCTTGCAGTTCCCGTTACCCGCCGATGGCGATTATTACATACTTGCCACCCGCGCCGGCCTGCTCAACGGCACAACCACCGGCGATTATGATTTGGTGTTCACTGTTGGCCAAATTGCGCTACAACCGGGGGCGGTGACCGCCACATTAGAATGGAGTGGCGAGGCCGATTTGAACTTATTTGTCCGCGCGCCAACAGGTCGCATCGTTTCGTGGGCAGTCCCGCGTATTCCCAGCGGGGGCGCGCTTCAGATTGATAGCAATACCAATTGCGAAACACCCAGTGCCCAGCCCGTAGAGCATATCTTCTGGCCACCAGATGCCTTGCTAGAAGGCACATACGATATTTGGGTGTGGTATCAAAATGACTGCATGATGGATGGGCCAGTCGCTTTCAGCTTAAATGTGACAGTCAATGGCGAGACGATTTTAGAAGTAAGCCCAGAGGATAATGTGACCCTGCGCCCAGATAACCGCTATGAAGCGCAAATCCGCGTTGTGGAAGGGGGGCAAAGCTTTGTCATTGAAAGCGGCAATATCACCCGCCCAACGCCTCAACAACGCGCTTCGCAAGGTGGGGATACGCCCATCGTTTACGGGCAAAGCGTCACCGCCACCATTAGCGATCAGGTCTATGGCCGTTTTTATCGCTTTGCGGGTAATGAGGGCGATACCATTCGCATCACTGCTGAAACGCTCACCGGCACACTAGACCCGATTTTGGTTTTGCGCGATGCCGATGATAACAATCTCGCCGTGAATGACGATATAAGCCCCAGTAATCGCAATGCTGTGATTACCTATACATTGCCCGCGAATGGCCAATACATCATCGCGGTGACGCGCTATGGCCTACGAGAGGGCACAACGAATGGCGATTACCGGTTGACGCTGGAGCTTATTCCATCACCACAACCGGAATGATAGAACGTAGGGGAGGCGGCGCTTGTCGCCTTTTCCTTGCTGTGTTACCTTACCCGATGGCTGTCGTCGGCTGAGTAGCAACCCTAATAGCTTGTGTATTGTATGTTGGCGATAGTTGGATTGATATAACCATACAGGAGATAACCGTGAAACGTTTGTCTATATTACTTGCTGTACTTTTGCTCTTCACATGGACAACGGTTTATGCACAAGATGCTCAAACCCCCGAAGAAATTTGCGCAGCACAAACCCCCGCACCAGAACCAGAAACTCGTGAATACTCCCAGCCTGAAGATGTTTTAGAAGATGGTGTTGATTATCGCGCCATTCTTTGCACCGATGCTGGCCCCATTTATGTGGACTTGTTCGAATGGGCAGCGCCCGTAACTGTCAACAATTTCGTTTTTCTCGCGGAAAACGGCTTTTACAACAACACTATTTTCCACCGTGTAATTGAGGACTTCATGGCACAAGGTGGCGACCCCACTGGTACTGGTCGCGGCGGCCCCGGCTATGAGTTCAAAGATGAGTTCGTCGGGTTTTTGACCTTTGACCGTCCCGGCCTTTTGGCGATGGCCAACGCCAACCGCCCAGAGCAAGGTATTCTCGGCACAAATGGCAGCCAGTTCTTCATCACAACCGTGCCCACGCCACATCTGAACTTGCGCCATACCATTTTCGGCGAGGTGCTCGATGGCCAAGATAATGTGGAGAATATCCTCCTGCGTGACCCCGCCGACCCCGAAGCCCCCGCCACGACGCTCGAAACCGTCGTCATCATCACCGACCCGTCCAGCGTTGCAGTAGATGCTGAGCCGCTGCCCCTGGCAACGGAGACACAAGTATATGAGGCTTTGCTCCAGATGGAAGAGCTGCTCGGTGGCGAAGCTGGCATTGAAGTTTCCACCGTACAGTTCTCTACCGCAGATGTGATTGCCGCCGC
>DAOTWU010000336.1:0-2815 GCA_034435735.1 Anaerolineae bacterium
TTAGTCCATACAGGTAGCCAGGCATTACTAGACCATATTCGGCAGGCACATAACTTATAGTAAAGTGGGCGGCTGAGGTGTTTAGCCGCCCACTTTTAGCGCGATTTACTTCTAGTAGAGCTGCTGCTTTTTGAGCGTGATGGTCGCGAACTTTGTGGGCGTGTTCTGGTTGTTCGTGCTGCTGATTTGCTAGCAGATGCTGACTTCTTTGTCAGTGGTTTCTCTTTTGCGCTTAAAATTGACCGTACTTCTTTGAGCAAAATAGCACTGTTCACCGCATCCCCTTGTAAGGGAATATACAGTGCTGCCCCTAAAGCGATGGCTAGCAAGGCTAATAGCGCATCGCCACCGCTCAATAAAATTAGCCCAATCGTTAAGAATGCGCCGAAGATAATCGCCTGCCCTTCACGAGAGACGCCATCAGGCACAGAGCCGCGTATGATAGTAACGCCTTTTTCACGCTCTACAGTTGCAGTGAGGCGGGTCTTTCTTGGGAAGCGCTTGGCGATTTGCGTGGTTACGGCCATAGAGAAGCGCCCACCTTTTTCTACCCAGCCATCCATTTCTGGACGTGACGCTGTGCCTTTTGCTGCCAAACGCTCTGTCACTGCAGACATGCATTGCGCAACGGTTTTATCTGTATAAAGTTCAAATTGCAAAACGCTTTTTTACCTCCATCTCTATAGCGAACCTATCGTCATGCCGCCATCAACGACGAAAATCTCTCCTGTGCAGTAGTTGGATTCTGGAGCAGCTAAAAAGTGAGCCATGCCTGCAATGTCTTCTGGCAGGCCAATCCGTCCCGCTGGTGTTCGGGCTTCAACGGTTTGCCGCAGTTCATCATTTTCCCAGAGTACACGGGCAAATGCTGTTTTAATCAATCCCGGCGCAATCGCGTTGACTTGTATATTATCGCCGCCCAGTTCCATTGCCAATGTGCGGGTAATGCTTGTGACGGCGGCTTTAGTAGCGCTATAAATACCTTGATATTGGCCAGGGCGTAGCATGCCTACAATAGAAGCAACATTGATGATTTTGCCGCCCCCAGCGTTACGCATATGGGGCACTACCGCCTGGCACAGCCAGATATTGCCCATGATATTGACTTGTATGGTCTTTTCCCACAGGCTATCACTTGCTTCCAGTAGTGAGCCAAAATGTGGGTTTGTCGCGGCGTTATTGACCAATATATCAACCCCGCCATAAGTTTCAACGGTTTTTTCTACCAATGCCTGTAACGCTGCTTTATCGCCATTATGGGCGGCAATAGCCAACACCTCCCCGCCGTTATTCCTGATTTGTTCGGCAACAGTATCCAAGGCTTCTTGTTTACGGCTGGAAATAACAACCTTTGCTCCTGCACCTGCAAAACGTTCCGCAATGGCTTGGCCAATCCCTCGTGATGCGCCTGTAACGATAGCTACCTTGCCGCTAATATCAAAAAGTTTTGTCATGAAAAACTCCCTATATTGTCCAGAAATTTTTATCTAAACGCTCAAATCCTATTTTAGACGCTAGAATAACAAACGACTACTTTTTTAGAAAAACTCTTTGCATTGTGAACGTATCGCCCGAAGGTGATTTTTTCCATGATGTATGATATTACACGCCGTGTATCTCCCCAAACACATGTGTGGCCTGGGGATGCACCTTACCAGTGCCAACCATTATTGCGCCTAGCTGAAGGTGCTTCGGTTAATCTCACCACATTAACCCTGAGCGCGCATACAGGCACACATGCGGATGCTTATTATCATTTCACCGATGATGGACAACATCCCGCAACCATGCCTTTAGACGCTTATATTGGCCGTGCCCGCGTGGTGACTGTATCTAAGCGCAACGGCCCTTTAACGCCTGACGATTTTTCCCATATTAATTTGGATGGGGGAGAGCGCTTGCTGATTCATAGCCATGTTAGCGATTTAGAAGATAACCAATGGCCAGATGAATTCCCCTATCTCAGTGTAGAACTGATAGAATATCTTGCATCATTGAATTATCGCCTGATTGGGCTGGATTCCCCCTCTGTAGATGCTTTTGATAGTAAAGAATTACCTTGTCACCATGCGCTGTATCACCATGGCCTCGTTAATCTAGAGACGTTATTTTTGCGAGAAGTACCTGATGGTGATTACGAACTCATCGCTTTGCCATTAAAATTAGATTTAGCTTGTGGTTCGCCTATAAGGGCGATATTGCGCTCATTAGCTTAAGGAGAGCGAACATGCAACCAACTGCGCTCTTATTTTACGCCGTTTTTGCTTTGGTTTTGGTGACGATGTATATCGGCATTCGCCGCGAATGGCTTTCGCCCATGGTGCTAGCTGGTGGCGGTGTATTGGGCAGTATTATCGCGATGACGCTTGTTTCATTGGCCCAGGAAAACAGCATATTACAAGCGCTTATCGTCGGATTTCTCGTAGGTGGTATTTTTAGCGGTGCAACTTTAGCTGTGGCCTGGTATTTCCATAGCATAGAGTTGCGTGAGCGTTATGGGCATACACGCGGCCATACCCCACAAGATTCCGATGAATTGCCACAGGAGGGCGAGACCTATTATTGATCATTCCCCCTCAATGGTGAGCAGATAAGGGCCAAAGCCGCTGAATCGAGTGGCTTCAACGATATACACACCGTTGTTAGGCACAGTGAAGATAAGTTCTGCATCGGGGGCGATAAATTCACCGTCGTCATTTTCGGCTATCAAACTGCCATCTGCCCCATATAACCGGATAATGGGGTCTAAATTGGCGGTTTGTGCCGCTAAGGTTATATGTATTGTGTCCCCTGCTGTGAATTCAATTTGCCAACG
>DAOTWU010000337.1:0-8381 GCA_034435735.1 Anaerolineae bacterium
TAAAGATGACACTTTGCCCATCAATTTGCACATCATCCCGCTGGCAAACACCTAAAAAAGCGCTTTGCCCCACAATTCGATAAATGCGGCAACCCCCTTGATCAAGCACACAGGATAAACCTAGTACCAGCTCAAAGAATTGGGCAGATTGCTGTAAATCAGACGTATAAAGAAAAGTAATTTGTTGTTCAACGGGAAGCATCATTGGCCAGCCTTCTCGATAATAACTTTAACCATAGTAATGTGTTGATAGCGAACCCGAATAAAGCAGCCCAAAGGGGTATCACATCTAAAACGGCAGTCTCTCCTGACAGAACCGAATAAGCCACAACAAAAGAGAGTGTTAGCCAGCGGGCACTATGAATTCGCCGAAAATTAAGGGGAGCGTTTGTTAAATCACCGACTGATGTAACTCTTTTAGGCGCAAGCAATAAAGCAACCAATATGATGGCGCTGAGTAAAGCAGTGATGAGAACATTGGTATCCGAAAAAGTAGAAGCTTGCAAGTTATTTCGCCCGATTAAAAAAGTGAGGACAAATACAGTGATAGCAGAGCCTATCCACCACCCTGATTGGCGGAAAGCCCGCGCTAAAAGCATATCAGTAATGAAAAAAAGGAGGGCAAAAATACCAGCAAGCCAATGGCCAGCATATACAACCAAGCCTAGCAAAACAAGAATGGCGAAACGGTCTAGAAGAGTTGGTGGCAAACCAGTGGAGCGATTGAGTACGCGAATAGCCAGCATAATCAAGAATAAGGGCAATAAATTTGCTGTCATGCCATATAACAATAAAGCGACTGGAGCAAGAAGTGCCGCAATCACAGCGGAACGGTTGTAATCAGGGTCTAGCTCCCTCGCAAGCGCCCATGCAAAAAATGCACTTAATCCAATACCGCCGCCATACAGCACAGACTGTCCAAAATCATTGGTCTGCAATAATTGAACTAGCCCCCCGACAATTAGAGCCACAACTGTGACAATAGTGACATAAACATTTGATGCATAACGCAAGTCGATAGGACGACCAATTGTGCTGGGAGGGATTTTCGCTGGTTGTTGACTCATTTGCACAACTCCATTTTTAGCACTTTTTCACGCCATCAGCATACTGTGCCGATATTGGATAGATATTAGCGCTCTTCGCGAACAGCGAGCAAATCATCTGGATGGCTAAAATACGTCGCTCGAATAGACGCAGTTTGTTCCAATTGCTCTGCCGTAAGAAGCGACCAGAAAGTTTGGGGAGTGGCTAAAACATCCTCTGTGGCAATATAGCGCCGTAACAAATCGAAAAAGACATCATCACCAAGCGCCTCTCGCAATTCATGAAGCATCCGCGCACCACGCAGGTAAATAGCATTAATATAGGGGCGCGTTTCGACAAAATCGTATACCGTGCTATCAACAAAACCTTGAGGGTCATAGGCATTAATGCGAAAATCCCACCACCAACTGGTTAAATCAGAGTAATAGGTTTCATAGAAAAGATATTCGCTATAGGTGGCCAGGGCTTCATCTAGCCATGGGTAATAAGCGGCATCATTCCCAACTAGCATATACCACCACTGGTGAGAAACCTCGTGAACGGTGATGATGGTCAAATAGGAACGGGCACTACCAGGGTAACTGGTATACCAATATGAACCGACGAACACTATCCCACTGAATTCCATACCATCGGGGAAATCACCCTGAACAATCACCATTCGTTCATTCGGATAAGGGGCAAAGCGGGACGCATAAAGCCCCAAACTCGCGGTAGCAACATCTAAGGAATGAGCAGCAGCGTCAAAATAGCGATTTTGCACCCAAACACGGGTATCATCAAAATGATAAAGTTCTACTACTGTGCCACCAGGTGCAACCTGTCGACGTACTTGAAAATGAGGGCTGAAACTGGCGGTAAAATCACGGGCGCGAGGTAATATATAACGCACAGTCGTCGCGTCTATAACTTGTGGCGAGCCAGGCGCCGCAATGATAACATCCGTATTTTCCCCTACAAGCTCAAAAGTTACATCCCAATCAGATTTTTCTAACGCTACTTGCTCACCAATGAATACAATCGGGTTAATCACCCACTCTTTATCCACATAAGCGGCAACCATCGGTAGCCACAAGCCTAAATTCATTTGGCGTTCGCTATAACCGAAAAAGCCACGATAGGCAGTGATACCACCAGAGATAAAAGGCGGATAAACACGAAAACTCAAGTTTAGAGCAACTTGGCAACCTTCAAAGAGCAAACGCGGCAAATTCACCGTTAAACGGCGGTCTTTAAGTGTATACTGCCCTGTTTCTCCATCTAACATGAGAGACAGCAACTCGAACGCGCCAGAATAATTATTAGGCTCAACAATAAGCACAATTTCGGAAAGCGGCTCTCCAGTTGTATTGGTATAGATAATTTGCTGCTGAGCTTCGATGAGGTGTTGGCTGTAATCCACATCAGCATCTACTTCATATTGGATAGGGGTTTGCCCAGGCGGCGTACAAGGCGCTTCAGGCGTTGGCGAAATAGCTTGCGTTGGCGATGTTGAAATAGGCTGTAAAGTGCGCTGCATTGTAGGAACAACAACCTGAGCGACTGCTGTTGGTGTTCCTGAAGATGGTGTAATGGTGACAACATTGCCAGATGAAGCACCTAAGGTGCACCCAACTAAAGCACATGAAAGAACCAAAATAAAATAAGTTCGCATGGTATAAATCACGGTCTTTTGCAATGGCAACTGCAACTTCTTTCTGCCGAATAAGATGAACAAAATAGCACCCTCCCGCGAATTATATCATCCATCCTAAAACATATTCCGCTAAAGCGTAAGTTTTTTTACAACCCTTTAACAGCTCTTTGCGTAACAAAAAACGAAGAAATGTGTTATTCTTTGTGGCTGTGTATACCAATTTGGCAGTTTTGGCAGTAGTGAGGGCAGAACCTTGAGTCAACAACCCGTTAGCAAGCAAATTCGCGGTTTAATCCGCCTCACCCGTTGGAAAGAGTATTTACCCTTCGTCATCCCCCTCACCATTTTAGGGGCGCTTTTGGCCGCTTACCATGGTGATGCATACCTTGACCTGCGATTAATACCGGTAACTTTAGCCAATATCGCAGCTGTTGCCTATGCTTTCATGATTAACGACATTGAAGACGCACCAGACGATGCGCTAGACCCAGACCGCGCGGCACGCAACCCCATTACAATGGGCGAAATTGATGTGAAATTTGGCTATAACGCCACCCGTATTGTTGCTTTATTTACACTCGTGCTTTATGCCTTTGGCGGCACAAGCGTTTTCTTGATTGGCGCGGCCACACTATTATTGTCGCACTTATACTCATGGCGGCCTGTGCGCTTAAAGGCCTACCCCATCACCGATGTTGTCTCACACTCTTTAATGCTCAGCGGCTTATTGCTGATGGCCGGTTATTATTTATATCACAGCCAGCCGGGCGTGGTATGGTTGGTCGCAGCTGGGGCGACATTGTTCTCAGTATATGGCCAGCTATACAACCAGTTGCGTGATTATGAAATGGATAAAGAAGCTGGTTTGCATAATACTGCCATCATCCTGGGGGAGACCAACACCCGCCGTGTTATCAACCTGATTATCATTCTCGCGCTATTCTGCATTGTGTTAGCCGTTTTGAATAACGCATTCCCGATTTGGCTCGCTGGCGCATTTATAGCTGGCATTCCCATTAGTATGCTGTTCCGCTCAGAAACTGATATGCGCGGCACACAAGCGATTGACGCTAGCGGGACAATACAAATGCAATCCATGATTGTTGTCAACGTAGTGGTACTAGCATGGCTAGGCTGGGCACTTTTAACCCAATTTGCCATTATCTAAGTATCGAGATTATTTAGAAATGACAGCCGGAAGGTAGAAATGCCTTCCGGTTTTTGTTTCCCCATGCCAGAGAAAAGGCAGCCATGTTACAATCAAACATATTATCTGAACAATAGGTGGAGTAGCGATGAACAACATACATGACATTCTTTTCAATGCGCACATTCTCTACTCGTTGATACTAGGGATTTGGGCAGTATCCTTGGCCGCACAAAACAAATCTATATCTGGCAATTTCTGGGGCGCTGTAGCTACAAGCGCACTCTTAGCCTTAGGGGTTACAATCATCGGCGGCATTATGTATTTGCAAGGGTTACGACCAGAACGGCCAGGAACGTATTTCATCTATATGTCATGGCTTGTCATTATTATGCCAGGATTATTTAGCATGTTGCGCGGAAGAGACGACCGTAATGCCGCTATTGCATTCGCCATTTTGGCATTCTTCAACGCGACAACGTCATTCAGCATGATGCAGCGCAGTATTGTCACGCCCTGGACTTAACCAACTTGAGGGGCAAGCTTATGCGTTATATTGTGTTGTGTGTATTTTTACTGATTGCGGCTTGCACACCAACCGCAACGCCATTCCCAGCAAGCTTGCCAACAACGGAAACGCCAACGCCCCAAACCTTCCCCACAGCACCGCCACCGCTGCGCTATGGCATTGGCGCAAATGCAGCTGGGTATATTGACGATATAGCCAACATTGAGGCACAAGCCATTATTCACTATCTACCTGACAGCGGAAATCTGGCAGCATTGGGAGAGCAAGTAGATATTATCGTAGCCTTTGGCGATTGGGGTGGATGGGAAAGAAGCCCGATTACTCCTTTTGTTGGCTTGGTGATTAACCAACGTATTGCCCCATTTAACAATCCAGAATTAGCGCACATGTTGGCACAGACAATAGATGGCTGGACAATTGTGGAGCAGCTCACAATTTCTGGCGCATTTGGTCTAACAAATGAAACTATACCCGTACGAGATGGGCGCGTTCAACTTGCCAATAACGGTTGGCCAGATGGTGTGACTATCACTTTGGGACACCTCCCTATCCCCGGTATTGAGCAAATTATTGAGCAAATGAACACCTATGGCATTGAAGTACAACTGCAATCATTCCAAGATACTGAAGCCGTCTTAGCGGCGCTGGCAAATGACCGCTTACAGGCAGCTGTTATTATGTATGATGGACAACAAGCGCCGCAGGAAGTTATTCCCTTATATGGCTTACCAATTAGCTATATAGCCATAGAAAACCTGAATATCACTTTTACATCCAACGGCTGGCCGCTCATTGCTAGGCCGTGATGATGAATTATTTAGGGGCAAATACAAACGTGCGTGTTATCTTAACTCACAATCATGCCGATTTTGATGCTATTGCCGCCCAATTAGGCGCATATAAGCTATATCCTGATGCAATCCCAGTGTTGCCGCATCAGTTAAACCGAAATGTGGAGCATTTCCTCCAACTATATAATCAGCATGATAGCCTTGCATTCAGACCAGCTTCAGATGTCGCATTACATGCAGTTCAGCAAATTATTCTTGTCGATACACAAAAACTCCCCCAGCTACGCGGGTTACCTAATGATTGCCCAATACATATAATCGACCATCACCCATTAAGGGATGACCTGCCAGCCCATGCCACAACGCAAATTGAAGCCATTGGCGCAACAACCACTTTACTAGTCGAGATGATTAAAGCAAAAGGACTTCCCGTTACTGCGTTAGAAGCGACTTTGCTGGCATTAGGTATTTATGAAGATACTGGCTCACTCACATATAGGCCAACCACAACACGCGATGTAGCGGCTGTGGGCTGGCTCTTAGAGCGTGGCGCAGCGCTAGAGACAGTGCGAAAATTCCTATCGCCGCCGCTCAATGATGAGCAAAGAAAATTATACGAGTTGCTATTGGCACAAGCAGAAACCCGATATATTCACGGCCACCCTGTCGTTGTGGCAACGGCAAAACTCGACACTTATATGACAGAAATCAACAGTGTCGCCCATCTACTACAAGATGCGTTAGACCCAGAGGGGTTATTTCTTCTGGTAGAGATGCCAGATGTTATACAGTTGGTGTGCCGTGCGAATGGGGAAACTGTTCATGCAGGGAATGTAGCTGGCTTGTTTGGTGGAGGCGGGCACGCCTATGCCGGCGCAGCCACCATCAAAGACACCACATTAGACCAAGCCATAGACATTATTTGGCGCTATCTTGAAGAAAAAGTTCATCCCGTCACTTGTGTTAGAGATTTAATGTCATATGGGGTGCAAACGATAGATGCCAATAAGCGGGTTGAGGATGTTATCCGCCAGATGCGGCAAGTGGGGCATGAGGGATTTCCTGTTGTTGAAGATGGCGGGCAAGTTGTAGGCTTGATTACGCGACGCATTGCTGATAGAGCGATTGATCATAAGTTGGGTTATATGCGCGTCCGTGATGTCATGTTAGAGGGCAATATCACTCTGAAGCCTGATGACTCGGTAGCCACATTAGAGCGTGTGATGGTTGAAAGTGGGTGGGGGCAAATTCCCGTCATTGATGAATATGGCAAATTATTGGGTATCGTTACCCGAACTGACTTAATTAACTATTGGGCAAAGCGGCATCCCAGCGCTATTGAACATAAACCAATCATCTCTCAACAGCAATGTGAACAGGTCTTAGGCACAACCGTTGCTGATATGATTGTTCGCATTGCAGAACACGCCCAAACCACCAATTACAGCTTATTTCTCGTAGGCGGGGTTGTACGAGATTTACTGCTTTATCGTCGCAATTTAGATATTGACTTTGTTGTTGAAGGTGATGCCATCGCTTTTGCTGAAAGCTTGCAAGAGCGATATGGTGGCACAATTCATAGCTATCGCCCATTTGGCACAGCTAAATGGCTATTGGATGAAGAAGTTGTTCACCGTATGGGGCTAAAATCCGACGACTTACCTCATCACATAGATTTTGCCACCGCGCGTAATGAATTCTATGAGCACCCAACGGCTTTGCCTACAGTCTATCGAGGCTCCATAAAACTAGATTTACAACGGCGGGATTTCACTATTAACGCACTAGCGGTACAACTCAGCCCCACCCAAGCGATGTGGCAAATCATCGATTACTATAACGGTTTGCAAGACCTGAATCGCCGCCTCATTCGTGTGCTTCATAGCCTCAGCTTCGTTGATGACCCCACAAGGATGTTGCGGGCATATCGCTTTGCTTTTCGCCTTGGGTTTTCAATTGAGCCAAGAACGGGAAAACTCATTGATACAGCTTTACCTATGCTACGGCGCATTACTGGTACGCGGTTAAAAAATGAACTCACACTTATCTTGAAGGAAGAACATCCCGGCCCAATTCTTCGAGCATTACAAAACAGACAAATTCTATACCACATTCACCCACAATTACGGGTCTCCGCAGATATTGATATGCAGCTCACCAAGGCGCGGCAAATAAAGCCCGCATGGTTAACAGATACTCCACCAATAGAACAGCTGAGTTGGCACATTATCTTTGGTAATCTCAATGAAGATGCAACTCCCGATATTTGTGAGCGGTTGGGCTTCAGTGGAGAAACTGCACGCTCCTTACATCAAGCAGCGCTACTAGTGCAAAATATGGATGAAATACTCAATCCTGAAAAACGGCCAAGCGAAATCGTGCCCCATTTGGAACGTTGTAGCGAGCTAGCGTTATTCACAGGCTGGCTATTGGCTGATGATATAAAACGTGAACTCATTGAGCAATTCATGAGCCGCTGGCGGACGATACGTCCCATTACAACTGGACACACATTAAAAGCGTTGGGTTTGCCCCAAGGGCGCGAATATGCCATCATACTCCAGCGTTTACGCGCAGCGTGGATAGACGGTGAAATTAGCTCGAAAGAAGAAGAAGAGAAGCTTTTGCAAGCATTAATACAGGAAATGAGTTCATAGGTTACTTAATCCAAACCTACGAAAACCAATATAGCACTTGCAAAAAAACTAAAGTTTGCGATAAAATCCGCAGTCGGGGTTAGTGAAGATTATCGCAATCTTCATGAACGCCAACATCAACCAAGTTAGAGGTTGTCAAAAATGGTATTAAAACAAGCTGCAGTACAGGTTACACGCTGGCACGGTAGTCAACATCCTTCCATCGCAAACATCATCCAACGCATGAAGGAAGATGGCCTACGTCCTTATATGTGGATGAACATGGCCAACCACCGTTATGGCATTCGTAGCCATGGTTATGATAAAGTTCTTTATGTCATCGACGGCACATTAGAAATTGTTTTCCCCGACCTCAATGAACGTGTTGTCTTGCGCGCAGGAGACCGCGTCGATATCCCCGCAGGTGTACGTCATAGCACAATAGTCGGTAAAAATGGCGCAAAATGCGCAGAAGCCGCCTTACGGGCAAATGCCAGAGCGCGCCGTTAGTTTTTAGCGGTTAAGTTTCAGCGATATCCATTAAACCAGCACGATCAATAATCTCAATGGTTTTGCGGCCAATACGAATTAAGTT
>DAOTWU010000338.1:0-5862 GCA_034435735.1 Anaerolineae bacterium
CATCTTAAGGCAAGGGGATGAGGAGCGTATCCTCTTCCAGCCGCGTGCCCGCCAGCACAGCGGGGATGCGCCGCCGCGAGTTCAGGTCATATAAGCCCAGTGCCAACGTGGTGGCCGTCTCTGGACGTTCGAAGCAGTGGCGGTCATCGAGAATTTGGCCGCGCAACCAAAGCGAGGTGGGATACAGGTTATCCAGCGGGGGCGCGTCGGCAATGGCCAGCGTTTCGCCAAGGCTGTCGCGCAGGTGCAGCATGATGCTGTAATCGCGCTCGCCATCGCGCTCGGCACGCCAACGGAGCAGCACACAGGTTTCGGCTTCCGCCTGTTCAAACTCCAGCCCCACCAACGCCACATAATCGCCAAAGAGAATATCGCCACGGTTGAGCATATCGTCCTTAAACAGGCGCTGGTTGCCCGTAATGCGGAAGTCGGTCAATTTGATGCTGCGCTCGCCCTCTGGTGTGAGGAACGGCTCGTTACTGCCCGCCACGAAAACCGCCACACGCAACTCGCCAACAAAGGGCGGCGCGTCGGGCGCAATCTCCACCGTGTAGCGGTCTACCACATAGCGGTCAATTGGCCAGCGGGCGGTGTTCAACGACGCCAGTTGGAAGTGGTCGCCACGCCCCCAAACGGCGCTACGGTCGCGGGCGGTCACCTGCACTGAGCCGCTGAGCGATTGCTCTATAGGCCGCAACAAGCGCCAGTATAGCCGCACCTCGATGCTATCGCCGGGGGCGGCCTGCGTTTGGGCGAGGTCATAGCCCAGCAGTTCAATCGTATCGCCCAGCACAACATGCAGCGGGTACTGCATGGGTGGGTTTTGCGGGTCGCTAGTCGGGCGGAACCAGTCGGTGGCGGGGGTGATAAAGACGATATTGGCCACCACAAAGCCCACCAACCCCAGCACTACGGCAGCGGGTAGCCAGCTTTCTAGGCGGGGCGTTTGTTCCACTGGCACGCTGCGCTGTAAGCTGCGTAGCGGCAGGATGACCGTCGCCAGCGCGCCAGCTAGCGCCAACAGCGTGATGACCGTCGCGATGAATTGCACCGTTGTGCCCGCATAAACCAGACGCAACTCGTGTTCGCCCGCGGGTATGTCCAAGCTGATGAGGCCGTGCGGCTCTGTTGGGATGATGTTGACCGTCGCGCCGTCTAGTGTCGCCTGCCAACCGGGGAAGTAGAATTGGCGTAATACCAACGTGAACGGCTCTGGGGTATTAATCACATAGCGATTAACACCAGCCTCATCCGTCGTGTGCGAGACTTCTGCCCCCGTGGGTAAAACAGCCTCGTCATCTAACGCGATATACCACGGCGCGGTTTCGTAGCTGGTGAGGAGCGCCTCTTGTGGCGCATCTTGCGGGCGTTGCGTCACCCAGCGCGGCAGATAATCACCGCTGACAGTCAACCCCAGATAGCCCGTACTCAGTTCATAGCGCACCGCATCGGCAGGCGAAATATCATCAATTGGCGTCATGTTCAAAGGCGCATAAAGCATGGGCAAGGCGGAAACAGCCAGCGCGGCCATAATCGCAAAAGCCACAATCGTACGCAAGCCAACGCCAAACACCACCGGCACAAACGCCGCGGCGCCCGCGCCCATCAGTGCCGCCACCGCCAACATGTGCCACGGCACTTGAACATAATTGCGCAAGATGGGGCTATCCCACAAAGGGGCGGCAAAATCGCTGGCGAGGAAGAGCGTCAGAATAAAAACGGCCACGCTAGAGAGGGCATAAACACGCGCCGAACCGCGCAAGCGCCAAATGAACAGCAGCGCCAGCACAACGAGCAGCGCATGCACCTGCCCGACGCGCGGCGCAAACGAGCCAGCCTCTGCCCAATTGAGTTGGGCTTGGTCTACGGCTTGGGTAGCGGCGAAAAGCTGCCCAAGCGGTACAGTATCGGCAGAAACAATGGCGGGCGTATCGCGCAGGGCAGAAGTATGGGTATAGCTAAGTTCTGCCAATGCGGGCAGCCAGTAAATGGTTGATAGCAACAAGCCAATAACAAGGCTCAGCCCCATATAGATGAATACAAGGCGGCGCATGCCATGGGGATAGGTCAACGCAACCAGCAGCAAGTATAAAAGGATGAACGGTGCAAATAGGATGGCTGTTGTATGATGCGTCAATATGAGCGCAGCCACGAGAAAAGCGGCTACAATCACACGCCAACGGGTGCGATAAATAGCGGCGCGCTGTAAAGCCCAGAGCACCCATGGCACAAGCGCGAGGGCGGCAAATTGGGCAAGGTTTTGCTCAATCCATAGTTGGCGAAAGTTCAGCGGGGCATAAACATAAGCCGCAGCCGCCACCAAAGCGCCAGCGCGCGTCCCGAATGTGCGCACCCAGTAATAAACGCCGAGCGGATAAACAAGCAATATCACCGCCAGCAAAAACTTATAAACTGTCACAGCGGAAAACGGTAAAACGCGCCACAGTATCCCGCCAAGCCAATAGACACCAGGCGCATAAAAGTCGGTGAGTGGCGCGCCATATCCCAGATGTAAATATGGCGACCAGCGCGGCCACAAAACGCCACTATCCAAGCCCGCGCCAGCACTAACAAGGCGGTGAACGTGTAGCCCACTAGCATCTATCTGAGGTAAACCATTTTGCAAAAAGGGGATTAACAAAGGCAGCGAAAGTAAAACTGCTGCCAATGCCCATAAGTCCAATTTGAAAAAACGCTTGATGATATTCGTCAAAACGACACCTCACCCGTTTTTAGTCGCACGGATACAGCCTGACGCCCACTATTATACACCAGTCAGCGACAGTGCTCTAAGTGAAGCTGCACAAAAGATAAAGTTGCTGATTTTTTGTAATTATGTTATACATAACCATCGATGACACATGTAACTATGTTATAATGCACCGCAGTGGCATTTTAGGGGTATAATATAATCATCAACAACTAAGTTCACCATATACTACCCAAAAATGTGCTGGTAATTTTTGTGTGGGGACAGCACGAGGAGTGCAAAAATTATGTCTGTGGCTCTTGTAGTAGAAGATGATGCGGCGCTTCGCATTATTTATAACCGCATTTTGACACAATTGGGGTTTGATGTCATCGCAGTAGATACTGCCATCGATGGCATAGAGCAGTTACATGCTGTAGCGCCAGATATTTTATTTTTAGATATGCGTTTACCCGGCAGCCTTGATGGAAATGATGTGTTGAACTTCATTCTAGACCATCCAGATTTACATTACTTACCAATAGTGGTTGTAAGTACCAATCATCATTCATTTAATGGCGCCACATCATCGCTGAACCTCTCTTTTGTGCAAAAACCTATTTTGCCTAAAGACATCAAAAATCTGGCCCAACAAGTATTGCCCTCGCGGGCCTGTTAAATTCATAATCGGGGTTACCTTCACAACCATATAAGCACTTGCCTCAAATTCAAGCTCAAGGGCGACGTTTTGGGAGCTGCGGTGTATAATGCTGCGGATGAAATCACGATAACACCGGAGGCTCTTTTGCTATGAAGTTATTGGTCACAGGTGGGGCCGGTTACATTGGTAGCCATGTTGTTGAAATGCTCATTGAGCGCGGGTATGAAGTGGTTGTGTTCGATAATCTCTGTGCTGGGCACCGCGCAGCAGTGCATCCCAAAGCAACATTTGTACTGGGTGATTTGCTAGACCGCAATGCTTTAGCGGCGCTCTTTTCAGAGCATACTTTTGACGGCATTATGCACTTTGCTTCGCACATCCTCGTGGGCGAAAGTATGCAAACGCCCTTTAAGTATCTACGCGACAATATTGATGCCGTAACCAACCTGCTAGAGCAAGCGACACGCCACGAAGTTAAGCGCTTCATCCTATCCTCAACAGCCAATCTTTACGATAATCCAGAACATGTCCCCATTACCGAAGATGAGGCGGTTATCCCCGGCAGCGTTTACGGCGAGACGAAACATGTCGCCGAACGGATGTTGTACTGGATGGACCGCATCTATGGGCTGAAATATGTCTGCTTGCGGTACTTCAATGCTTGTGGCGCCCACCCCAAAGGCCACATTGGTGAAGACCATCATCCAGAATCCCACCTTATCCCCATCACATTACAAGTTGCACTGGGCAAGCGGGAGAAGCTGGTGATTTATGGCGATGACTATGACACCCCCGATGGTACTTGCATCCGCGACTATATTCATGTGCTAGACCTGGCCGATGCGCATATTCGCGCTATGGAAGCGTTGGGCAATGGGGCAGATAGTCGCGTATACAATCTGGGCAGTGGCACGGGCTATTCAGTGTTAGAAGTGCTAGAGACAGCGCGCGAGGTCACAGGCCACCCCATTCCAGCAGAGGTTGGCGCGCGCCGTCCTGGCGATTTACCCAAACTCATTGCCGATAGTACCCGCATCAAGAAAGAACTGGGCTGGCAACCAGAATTTGATAATATCCGCGTGATGATTGAGACGGCCTGGAATTGGCATCGTAACCATCCTGACGGATTTAATGACCGCTAAATAAAACGCATGGTGAGGGGATAACAAAAACTCCCCTCACTTTTTCGTTACAAGTTTGGTGGACTGATATTTTCAATGCAGGCGTCATCTGGCGCACTTTGTGGCGCGGCGATGAAATCAGCAACCATTGTCATGGGGCAAGTATCATCTAGCGACACCCCATGAGCCATATAAGGAAACACAAAGTTATAGCTATTACTCAACGTTTCCGCTGCCATCTCGCCATTACGCGGTGGCGTAATCGGGTCTAATTGGCCGCTGAGTAATAATGTGGGTATATCGCTATAGACCGGCTGCATCTCAATTTCATCCGCCGTTTCTACACCCCAGGCATCGCAAATGGCAAATTCCAATAGCGAGCTTTCAATAAAGAATTGCAAATCTGGATATTGCACAGCCAGTGCTTCAACCTCGGCGCGGTCAGAGAGCTGTGTGTTTTCGCTACAGTTGGTGCTGTAATACATGCCGATGTTGAAGTCTCGCAAATCCTCAAGGAAAATGAGCGCCAACGCGGCAAAAATGCGATATTCACCTGCTTCGGCTTGAGCGATGCCCGGCGCTAAAAATTCCATAATCGTGGGTGAGTATAATGTGCGAAAAGTCGTATCAAGCAGCAAGTCACCGGTTATCAAAATGTCATACACTTCACCCGTGCGTGGGTCATCTAGTTCATACAAGACAGGAGACTCATTAAGCTGCTCTACTAATGCCCAAAAGCGCGCTTCCAGATTTTCATAAGGGCACAGCGCTTCACACAGGGCGAAAAACTCGCGGAAGGCACGATCGGCTGCGGGAATAATATCCACCAACTTGGGGCGTTGTAAGGGCACGACACCATCCAGCACAACACTACGGACGCCCTGTGGGTAATCGCGCATAATGGTGAGGGCGAGGCGCGTGCCATAAGAGATGCCATATAAATTCCAAGTTTCATACCCAAGTGCGCGGCGCAGGTCTTCAACATCAGCGGCATTGTTAGCGCTGTTATAAACGTTCAAATTTACCCCGCTTTCACGTAGGGTTTGGCTGCAACTGGCGGCGGCAGCGACGTTCTGTGCGATTTCCTCTTCAAGCGTCAATACAGTAGCGAGGTTGCCATACCACACATCGATAAACTCCGGACAAGAGAGCGAGGGAACGCTAAAACCAACGCCCCGCTGGTCTAAAAGAATGACATCCCGCTGTTCAAGGATATGGCTCATACTGCTGGCGTAAAAGTCAATATGCTCAAGGGCAGCGCCACCTGGCCCACCATTCAGGTAAATCACGGGGTCTGGCGCGGGATTATCGGCTGAAGTCCTGATAATGGCGACAGCGAGGCGAATCATGGGGCTAGCGGGGTCGGTACGGTCTTCCGGCACAACGAGGTA
>DAOTWU010000339.1:0-5160 GCA_034435735.1 Anaerolineae bacterium
CGGTCATAAGACCAGGTCAATATGCGGTGGCCATCCCGTGACCAAACCGCGCCGAAAATATCTTCTGAATTGCTATATGGCGGACGGTCAGCGGCTTCATGCGAAAGGCGCAACAATAACCGCCCGCGATTATCCCATATCCGTACAATTGGCATCGAACCCCATGTCATGATGTGGCTTTCGCCGTTGTTCCATGCCGCGCCCCAAATCGGCGATTGGTGATTGAGCGTCAATAAGGGCAAGCCGCTAATAGCATCCCAGATAATCGCCGTACCATCTTGCGCCCATGAGAGGATGCGCGTTTCGTCTTTATTCCATTGTGCGCCAACAATGACCCCGTTATGGTGTAAATTCATCACCACAATACGCTCTTCAATATCCCAAACTTGAATCACGCCGCTCCCGCTCCAAAGCAAAATACGGCGTTCATCTGCGCTCCATTGGAGGCCACGCATCCCTAATGTGCCTTCTGGATATGGTAGCGAGGCCAAAATCTCCCCCGTTAAGCTATCCCGCAGTTGGATGGGCGCATAGGGTGACCACGCCAGAATGCGGCGTTCATCCGCGCTCCATAGCGCCTGACGGGTATCGCGCCCTTGAATGCGAATATATAGCTCTTCGCCATTATAGGCGTCCCACATGCGCACTTGCCCGCCAAACGTCCAGGTCAATACGCGCTCGCCGGCGCTATCCCATGACGCGCCGCGTATCTCGCTCTCATGCTGGAGTAGGAAGAGTTGTTCACCAGTAGCAGCATCCCAGATACGGGCGCTTTCATCATCCGACCAGGTGAGAATATGTGTTTCGTCTGGACTCCAGAGAGCGCCACGAACGATGTCATCGTGTTGTAAAACGAAGAGCGGTGGAGCAAGCGGGGCACGCTGGGCAGCTGTCAATAAAAAAAGCAAACACAGCCCCATCAAAAAGCGCAAATAACGCATGAGGCATCTCAATCCTAAGGCATGGTCTCATCCACTCATATTGTAGCGCATGGCAATATCACTCCCAAATAGTTAATTGAAAAATTCGCGGTGAATATGTACGAAAACAGCCATAAGTCCACTTGCTTGACAGGGTATGCCGTTTCATGATACAGTTTATTCACATTACCCGTTTATGCGGGTAAACGGATGGAGGCAATATGGTAGACCGCAACTTTCTCATCACCCCAACTGACATCTCAGTCACGTTTTCCGTCGCCCCTGCGCTCAATGCGCTATATAGCATCAAATTGTTGCGCGGTGCAGATTACGTTTCTGGGTTGGCAAATTGGGTTTACGAGACCATTGCGCAGCTTACGGCAGAAGAGTTGCTCACCCATGATGCTGTGGTTGAAATGCTCTTTGACGGGCTATTAGTTCCCGGTTTAGCGCAGTTGCCAGATTTTGACACATATCTAGAGCAGCTAGCCAAAACTGATAGCCAACAACTGCGTGATGCAGCCATGTCTTGGATGAGGAAGATTGACGATTACCCCGGTGACGAGGCACTTTTGGCGTCATTTGAGGTGTTCCAGAATGTCATTAAGGAGCATTTCGCCCATAAAGGCCCAGAACATGAACCCGATGAAGCGCTATTACAGCGGGTGCACAGCTTGCTACAAGCGCCCAGCGACATGCATGAAGCAATGGTGAGGCATCTGGCCATGTTGTGGGAAGTGTATCTCAAAGATGAGTGGGAACGGGTAAAAGGCTTATTGGAAGCATCGGTACGGGCGTTTGAACAAGTCGATTTAAGCGGTCTCACTGCCCCAGAGATTGTGCAGTATGTGACAGGCCGTGATGTGAGCAATATGGACATCACGGCGAAAATCAGCGATGTACAGCATTTGTTGTTTGTGCCATCCCAGCATATTGGCCCCTATATCGGCTGGATGCCATCCGACAAGCCGGACATGATGTATATCATCTATACCGCTCGCGTGCCTAAGGGGACACAATCGCAAAATACGGCACTCGACCGCTCTCAACTACTCATCCGCATGAACGCTTTGGCAGATGAAACCCGCCTGCGCATGCTAGAGCTTTTGACCGAGCACAACGAACTATGCGCGCAGGACTTCATTAACATGCTGGAGCTGAGCCAATCGAGCGCTTCACGCCATTTGCGCCAGCTCACCGCTACGGGCTTCGTCAAAGAACGCCGCCGCGATGTGGCGAAGTGCTACAGCCTCAATCGAGAGCGTATTCAAGACCTTTTGGAAGCTTTGGAACTCTTTTTCCAGAATTAATTGGGAAATTTTGAACCTTTTCGAAAATTCTGCGTATAAAGAGTAGAACAAAGCAGGGAACAGACAAAACACACAGGGATACAGGGAAAAACAACCAACACACTATATTTGACAAATAAGAACTTTTGTTCTAATATAGTGGAGGGGATACAGGAGGAACAGACCATGTATAACTTCAATAAAGAAAGCCACGTACTGGCACACCATCGCCAACAGCAACAACGTAACGCCGAAGAATGGCGTCTCCAACAGCAAGCAACGCGCCGTGCCTCTATTAAACGGGGGCGGGGGCTTTACCAGCGGGTTCTGGCCGGCCTTGGCATTATGCTGAGCAGCGCCGGCAATACTTTGCAAGCGCGTTATAGCGAACGCCCGATCGCTACCTTATACACGGCTTCGGAGCACAACGCACCGTGCTAGAAGCAGCTTTTAAGAATTCTTAAAAGCATTTCAATCCTAAGGCATTCTCATGCTTTGCCGCACCAGAAGAGCATCCGGTGCGGCATTTTTTACTGTGCTACTCAGTATCTGCCTCGCGCAATTGATGCACAAGTTCCCACGCATCATCTAGCGTCTTCACCATGTGAATATCTTTCATGCGGCTACTTAAAACTGTGCGCACCATATTGATGACAATGCTGATACGCGGATTCACGCCGATGAAAATAACAGGTGTCGCCCGTGGATGCCGCTTCTTCATAATTTTTGGCGCTTCAGAAACAGCGCCAGCGGGCAAGGTTGCGCCCTGCGAAAAATCAAGGAAAACCGTCACGTTATGGTCAACGGTATCTAATAAACGCTCTGCCTCTGCCTTGGCATTATAAAATTCCTGCCATGTCCACATAGAGGGAAAACGATAAATGAGAGTGCGTTGTTCCTGGTCTTCCCAGCTAACAGTGATTTTCATGTTCGTTATAAACCCGATTCAACTCAACTTCAGGTTAGCCATATATTAAGGCATCTAAACACTTTGGGATAGATGTAAAGCGGTTAACTTTTGACATTTTGCGCGGCTTTCCTATGACAAATTGCACAGGGAAGGCCATTTCACTCGACAAAGGTTTAATTTTTACAACTTTTTTATACATTAGAAACATTAAATAATGTTACAATTAGATTCGATGAATACAAAAACTTCTTCGGAGTAGTAATATGATAAAACCAGAGAAGGTATCGGGGGAAGAAATGGTCAATATCTTAAAAAATACCCAAACAAAACTTGGCGAACACCTGCGACAGCTACTTTATGCTATCGACGCAACCAGCGCTTGGATTTGCTATTTTGATTTTACGACCAATCAGGCCACAGTATGTGGCGGTTATGCCCGCCCCGAAGCCAATCCGCTAGAACAAATCTCTGATGTTGGCGAACACTTCTACGAGCAATCGGAAGATTTTGTGCGTTGGTTAGATACGAACGACCCTGCACCTCAGATGCTTTTTATTGACAAACTGCCCCGTGACGACAAAGATTGGGAAGATTATGTGCGGCAAGGCGCGCATTCAGTCGCCTTTGTGCCCATCATCATCGAAGATGAAACTTGGGGCTATGTTGAAGTATGGGAATCGCGCTACCGCCGAGAGTTCAGCAAGGTTTCACTATCCCGTGCCCGCATTGCCGCAGACCGCATCGCAGAAGTGATTAAAGCGGAACTCGACCGCCTTTAAGCCAACGCCCAATCAACCGCCGCAAGTGCATGGAGCTGTGTCGTATCAAAAACGGGGATAGGGCTATCCTGAGGTTTAATGAGTAAGCCTATTTCTGTACAGCCGAGAATAACACCCTGTGCGCCACCGGCTTCGGCCATTTGGGTGATAATGTCGCGGTAACGATTACGGCTATCAGCGCGAATATCGCCAAAAACTAACTCATTATAAATAATATCGTGGACAGTCTGGCGGGCAGCTTCGTCGGGGATAATGACATCGAGGCCGTGCTGCTCAACGAGGCGGCCTTTATAAAAATCCCGCTCCATGGTGAAGCGTGTGCCAAGTAGTCCCACCTTGGTTAACCCATCACGCTTTATCGCCGCGGCAGTGGCATCGGCGATATGAAGCAAGGGAATATCAATCGCGGCTTGTACGGCATCGGCCATAAGGTGCATAGTGTTGGTACAGATGACAAGGCATTCCCCACCACCCCGCTCGACTTGGCGGGCAGCATCAATCATGATTTGCGTCAACCCATCCCAATCGCCTTGATGCTGGCGAGCTTCAATATCATGAAAATTCACCGTCACCATGACACTAGGCGCATTATGATGACCGCCTAAACGGGCGTGCGTCTCCTCGTTGATGATGCGGTAATATTCTAATGACGACTCCCAACTCATACCGCCCAATAAACCAATGGTTTTCATGATATACCTCCTTAAGGTCAGAAACTGTCGCAGGGGGAAAGTGGAAAATTGGCCTATCGCCTTATGCCCCTGTTTTCCGCTATACTGATGAGTGTAATCCACCATCAGGATAAGAAAAGGGTTATTACCACTATGGGACTCTTTGATGAAGCACTAACGCGCCGCCAATTAGAGCGTCAAATGAAAGAGGAGAACCGCTTACCACCGGGGCAGTCGCTCACATTGAAGTTTCCGGTGCTGACATATGGGCCGAACCCGCCTTTTGACCCTGAAACATGGGACTTGCGAGTCTTCGGCGAGGTGGAAAAAGAGATGCGCTGGACATGGGAGGAGTTTTTGAAGCTGCCTACCGTGACCGTCACTGTAGATATTCACTGCGTCACCCGCTGGAGCAAGTTTGATACCACATGGACTGGTGTGCGCTTCCGCGATTTTGTGGAGCTTTTCGGCATCAAGCCAACGGCGAAGCACGTCATCGCCCATTGTGACCACGGCTATACCACCAATGTGCCGCTGGAAGATATGATGCGCGATAATGTGCTGCTGGCCTATATGTACGAGGGCGAGCCG
>DAOTWU010000340.1:0-5914 GCA_034435735.1 Anaerolineae bacterium
GCTGAGGATATGCGAACGCATTTGCGATTCGTTCGTTTCGAAGGAATCCAGCGGCACGCGCACCGTGACATTTTGATTGAACGTCACTAGCCCGATGCGGTTCGATGGTTCAACATTCTCCAAAAATGCCAGTGCGGCCTCTTTCGCCTGTTCCAGCTTATTATCTGCGGCCATTGAACCCGATGTATCTATCACCAGCAGAATATCAGCGCGCTTCTTGACGAATGACCAACTCTCTTGAATGGCCGCAATCACTTCGGGGTCGGGCACATCGAGCACCGTCTTCGGCCCTTCAACTGTCACACCATTTTGTTCAGTGAAGGGGAAGCCCAGCTCTACATCAGGATTAGCGGGGCGGAAGCCGAAGCTCATGATATATTCCTGCACATCGGGCTTGAGAACGTACTGCGTGAAGACGCGCGCCGCCTCTTTTTGCTCATCGCTCACCCACGCGGCATTGAGAATGCCAAAGGGATGCTCATGCCAGAACGTGCCTTCTTTGGGATACAGCGCTACTAAACGCTCTGGTGGTTGATAATCTGCTAACCCGCGATTGATGAAAATCAGGTCATTTTCCTCTAACGCCACAAAGTCCAGATAGTCTGGCCCCTGCGCGATATACTGCTTAAACTCGGTCGTCCGCTGTGAATAGTGGCGGATGAGTTCCTCAATTTTGGCCACGCCAGCCTGCACTTCAGGGTCGTTCACTTGGTCAAGTGTCAACCGCCGCCCTGTGAAGCCATTTGAGCGGGCGCTGGCATAGAACTCGGCGATGAGCGTGGATAGGGCAGTTGAACTGACGAAGGGGTCTGTGTGGCCATAGTACACCGTCCGCCGTCCAGGGATGCCGTAATCCGCCCAACCATTAGGGCTATTGAGCACATCGAGTAATTCTTCCCAGCCAATATCTTCATAGCCCACTGTGTCGCGGATAGCCTCTAAACGGCTTTCCCAGATAGCCATCACTACCGGCGCTAGCGCTGTGGCTTGCGCTTCGGAAAGGTCAAACACCTCGCGGCGGCTCAAGAAGTTGGCCAGCGCCAGCCAGTGGCTCACCGATGGCTGGAATATCGTCGGCTTATTCTCCAAAATAGGCGTGCCTGTCACCTCGCTGACGATACTCTGCATAATTGTGCCAGATGACCCCGGTTCACCCGTGACGAAAATGGCTTTTTCGCCATCGGCTAGCGGTTCACCCGTGATGGGGTTGCGCCCCTCAGCATAAGCTTGGTTGAAGTCGGCGATGATTTGGGGCATATACTGGTCGGATTCTGGCGCATAAATGATATGAATGCGGATAGCATCGGCGGGGACACTTGCACTTTGCCCGCTGCCGCCGTCATCTCCACTACAAGCCGCCAGCAAAGCGGCCAGCATGATTGAGACCAACAAAATAAACCGTTGCATAGTTTGCTCTCCCTCTTATAAGCGGATAAATTGTTATTTAGCGAAATTGCTGAATAAGCGTTTCGGCGGTTTGCCGTTGTGGCGCTTGCACCGCGATACCATAATCTGGTTCTAGCGCAATGCCATAAGGCAAGGCCGCACCGAAAAGCGCATCCCCCGTTTGCGGTTCGCCCTCTGCTGGGCGCAGCCCGTAAGCTGTCACCCGCCCCTGAGCACTCGTCCGCAAATACTCACCGAATGCCGCCACAGCCGCCCGTTCATCATCACTAAGCGGCGCTGTTGGGTCGGCCCATACAGCCAGCGGAAAATCGAGAACGAAGTTGTAGCGTGGGTAATGAAAAACGACGGTCTCATTGCTGAGAATACCGTTCAACTGCAATAGCCATTGCGCTTCTGGCAAGATGCCAATTTCGGCAGTTGATGGCCCCCGCGCAAACCCTTGTGCCACATTGCCCCCCAATGATTGAAAATTGGGCACAGCGTCGAATATCGGGCGCATCCAATCTAAAAAGGCGCTATCGGTCAACGCGCTACGGTCTAGCTGCTCTCGCTCGTAATAACTTCCCGCACCAGAGAGCAGCACCGCCAGCCCGCTGATGTCGCTATTAGGCAAGGGGAAGGCCAACTTGATGAAGCGCCAATCGGCCTCGCCACCAATCTCTGCCCATGATTCCCGTGCTGCCGCCTGTTGAACTACCCCCCAGTCCAGCGTTGCGCCGTCTTGCAGTAATACATTGACACGGCTCGCATAGCCGCCCCAGACCAGTGGCGAACGTGCCAGTGATGGCTGGATAATTTCAAATGGAATGGTTGAATTTGTGTAAGTGACCGAAGCGCTCGAAGCGGGTATCCAACCGGCGGGATGGTTGGTGCGCGTCCAATTGGGCGCATCTAACCAAACGTCCAAATCTTCAATCGTAATGATATTTGCCCGCACGCGGCGGGTTGAATTCACCAGCGGCTCGCTAGCGTTAAAATCATTGACCGCCTCGCGCACCCATTCCGCTGCCAGTGGATGAACGGCGATCGTAAATTCTAGTGGCGGTTGGTTGCGTAAAACGAGGCTGCTGCCAATGATGCCGCCAACAATCAGTAAAAATATCAATAAAACAACAGTTGCGCGTCGCATGGTGTCCTTCGTCCTTGTGTTTACACCGCTACATTTTCCATTGTACCGCTAACTGCCTGCCTATGCCCCCTAATCGTTAGGGGAACAAACACAGTTGAAAAGTTAGAAAATGATACCGTTAACGTTCGCTAAGTGTTAAATTAGTATATAATACGAGTGGTTTAAATAGCGCGGAGGTTACTAGTGGAAAAAAGACGGCGCTCCGGTGGCTTGCCATCCCAAAGAAAACCACGACGCGGCGGCGATGATGGCGGCTCGATTTTCTTGTTGCCGTTCCGTTTGATTTTGCGTTTGTTGATGTTTATCCTCGCTACATTTGGGCGGCTGGCTTCAATTATTATCGGCCTTGTGCTCATTGTGGTTGGCGTGTTGATAACGGTTTTAACGGGTGGTATCGGCGGCATCTGTGGTGGACCAATCGCCGTTTTTGGCGGGTTGTTGGTGCTGCGCAGCATCTTCTAAAGATTGTAACGCAAACTCTAATATGACAAAAAACAAACGTTTGTAAAAATTCGTAAATTTTTCAGATTCTGTATGTAATAACCTGTTACAATGTAGTGTGGGTTTATGGGATAAGGTTATCTTTCAACGCTTTTGGTGAGGCAGTTTTGTTCCCCAAAATTGTTTGAAAATATACTCTTTCCCCATGTCAATATCTATCCAGGGGGTACTTGCAGTGGTTTTATTGAGGACCTATCTTATGAAGACGCATCGCTTCCTCTTATTTACACTCATTTTTGCTCTTATACTGACTATTCCAGCTAGTTTGGCGTTGGCCGTCCCAATACCTACCGTCACACTCAGTGGCGGCGGGAACGTGCCCATCGGCAGCAGTTTCTCCGTTACGGCAACCTTTGATAATACTGACGCTGCCGATACCGGCTATGGGCCGTTTATCGATATTTATTTACCGGTAAACGGGGCAGATGGCGCTGGCAATACTTCATTACCGCTTGACGGTGTTGATTTTGTCGGCGCTTCTTATTTAGGCGCATCTGTGACCACCGTTGTCCAGACTTTCCCCGATACGCCCTTAGGCGGCACCGGGCCAGATGGTACAACCTGTGGGGCGTCGGAAACGCCGCTAGCGCACCCTTACGCTGTGAATACATCGCACCAAGCGTTGACCGTTTGCGGTACGCCGGGCGATAAACTGGTCACGGTGCAATTGCCCTTCGGCTCATTCACGCCCAGCCAGCCGCCTGCCAGCGTCACGCTGGATTTGCAATTGCATGATTTTGCGGATTTGGGCACACCGTTGACGCTTTATGCCCGCGGTGGCTTCCAGTTTGGCGATGACCCGCTAGACAATCCCTGCTGTGACCCGTCCCGTTTGTTGCCAGCGAGCAGCACACCGTCCTCATGGCCAGGCACGACCACTGTAACGCCCACCTTGATGGAACTCAGTAAATCACTGGCCGCGCCAGAAGGCGAAACTGCCACCGGCCCCAATTACCCCCGTACTTATACTGTTACTGTGACAGTGCCTGCTGGCCAAACGGTCAATAATGTCAACGTCACCGATTACTTCGACGACAACATTATCATCACCAACGTGACGAACATCACTGCTGGGGGCTCGGTTACGTCGCTTGGCGGTGGCGCGCCAGCTTACCCGTATGGTCCAGCGCCATTCTCATCGCCCAATAACGAGCTGGTGGTGAATTTCCCGTCTGTTTCTGGCACGGCTTCCTTTGATGTGGAGTTCTATGTGCCGGATTTAGATGCCAGCGCAAGCTCAGTTATTAACCCGACCACTGGCGATGATGTGACCACTGAAAACCGCGTGAGCGCCACTGGTAGCTGGACGCCCACCGACCCGCGTGATAGCGCGACGCCAATCACCATTAATGGCACATGCCCCGGCTGCCCACCAGAGGTGACGCTTACGGATAAATCTATCGCTATTCAGAAGAGTAGCGCTATTGTCGTTAATGCGGGCAATAGTGGCGTTACGCCCAACGATGTGATTGAGTACACGCTCAACTTCCAAATTTCTGATTACTTCACTTTTGGCGATATTGAAATTAACGACATCATCTCTGATGGCCAACGCTTCGATAATACATTCCCGCCCACTTTCACGATTTCCGATCGAGTGCAAACGTTGGCGGGAACGTTTACGGTGACGACTGTCAGCACGCCAACGACCTGTAGCGCCGTTGCCCCAAATGACATGATTGTCGATACATCGCAAATTGGCAACGACACCAACCCCGCCACGGATGGCAGCACTAGCCTCACTTTCTGTGTGTCGCAGGCCTTAATCAATGACGGCGCGGCGGATGGTATTCTGCAAGGTGGCTATACACAGGGGAATTCATCGACTCCAGCAACAGGTACGATTACCTACCGCGTTGTTGTGCAAGATCAATTCTCCGATACTTACCCCAGTGGCGACCCCAGTGTTGACCATGGCGATACGCTCAACAACACTGTGACGATTAGCGGCACTGTGCGCGATAACACTACCATTACCACCACTGTGGGCAATGAATCAGATACCAGTGGTGTGTCGCTCAGCATCTCTCAGGGCGCATTGACCAAATCTATTTACCAGATTAACGGCGCTGCGCCATCAGGCAACCCGCCGGAAGTGTTCCCTGGTGATGTTGTCACTTATCGTTTGCAATACCAGATGCCCAGCAGCGACTTTGAGGACTTCAATATCACGGACTTCTTGCCGCTGCCAGTTTTTGATGTTGCTGACCCTGATCAAGTTGGCGGCCCTGGCCCGGCATGGGTGTTTAACGGCACGCCCAGCGCCACCGCGCCCGCGCCCGGTACGGCTCACCCGCACACCGCAGATACGTTCTTCGCCAACTGTATCGCGGTTGGTGGTGCGACCTGTCTTGATACCGATAGCAGCGGCACCGGCGACAGCAATGTGCCTGTAATGACGATTGACGCAACATCGAACAGCATCAACTTCCAGTTTGGCGATTTTGACGACCCCAGCAATGTTGATACTGTTATTGACATTCTGTTCTCGGTTACTGTCTCTACAGACCCATTCGCCGATAGCCTCTTCCTGACGAATCAGGCACAGGCAGGCGAAGGCTCTACCAATAGCGGTACGGCAACCTCGACCGACATCATTCAGATTGAGCTGCGTGAACCGTCGCTCTCTATGGATAAAGGCGTGATTGCCACCGATAGCACCGTGCTAGCGCCGCTCTTCACGCCGACCCAGCGCGGCCCCGGTAGCATGACCATTAACCCATCGGGCAATAACCCGTCGTGGACGGGCACAGTAGATACCAACGGCCTCAGCGCTGCCCCGATTAATAGCGACCTCTCCGATGTGGATGCCGGTGACTTGGTCACTTTCGCCATTGTGCTGGAGAATAGCGGCGGTCAAGGCGCGTTTGATATTCA
>DAOTWU010000341.1:0-1561 GCA_034435735.1 Anaerolineae bacterium
ATTTTGCCCGCGCCAGAGATGGGGAGTTCGGTGACGAAGCGCACATAATGCGGCACTTTGTAGCGGGCGAGGTTCTGCCGTAGGAAGTCCAGTAGCTCGGTTTCGGTGGCTTGCGCATCGGGCTTGAGCACCACATAGGCCAAACCAACTTCGCCCCATTTGGCGTCTGGTATGCCGATAACGGCGCACATCTGTACCGCGGGATGGCGATAGAGCACCTGCTCAATTTCTGCGGGATAGACATTCTCCCCACCGCTGATGAACATATCTTTCTTGCGGTCTACAATGAAGAAGTACCATTCCTCGTCATAATAGGCCAAATCGCCCGTATGAAACCATCCCTCGCTATCGACCGCCGCCGCGCTAGCTTCTGGATTGCCATAGTAACCGCTGCACATAGATGGGCCTTTAAGCACCAGCTCTCCTACTTGGTGCGGCCCTAAGGGGCGGTTATCATCGTCGACAATACGCGCATCAACGAAAAAGTTGGGGCGGCCAATACTGCCAGCTTTGCGAATGGCGTCCTCTGGGGCGAGGGCGAAGACGCCAGGGCCAAACTCGCTCATGCCGAAGCCTTGCTTGAACTGCACGCCTTTCTCATCGCGAAAGCGCTCTACAAGCGGCACAGGTAGGGGCGCGCCGCCACTGGTGCAAAAGCGCAGGCTGCTGAGGTCGGCTTGTGCCCAGTTGGGCGCAGTGGTCAGCATTTGGTACATGGTGGGGACGCCCGCGAAGAATGTGGCGCGGTACTGCTCAATCAATTCCAGCACCTGCTGCGGGTCAAATTTTCTGGTGAGCACAACTGTTCCGCCCAAAATCAGCAGCGGCACGGTATAGACGAACAGGCCACCTGTGTGGAACATGGGGAAGACGTTGACGGTGATGTCTCCGTGCGTGATGTCGTGAATGATGGTGTTGAGCGTGTTCCAGGCAATCATGCGGTGGCTGACCTGTGCGGCTTTGGGCAGGCCGGTTGTGCCGCCGGTGAAGATAAGCGTGGCGATGTCCTCTTCAGTCACGCTCTCGGTGGCGATGGGCGTTTCGGGTTGGGCGGCTAGGAGCGGCTCATAGTCAACGCTATCAGCAAGCCCCGCACCGTCAATATGCACCCAATGGCGGATACTCTGCGCCCGCTTTTCCTCGCGGATTTGCTGTAAGGCGGAAAGGAAGGCATCGGAATAGAGCATGACGGTGGGCGTGGTGTTGTCTAAGAGTTGCGCCAGTTCGCGCGGGTGCAAGCGCCAGTTAAGGCAAGTGAGGATTGCGCCCAGCTTACCACAAGCGAAAAACGCATCGAGGAAGTGCACGCCATCCTGTGCCAAAATCGCAACGCGGTCGCCCTTGTTGATGCCCGCTTCATCCCGCAGCCAATGCGCCAAACGGTTCGCACGGCTATTCAGCGCCGCATAGGTAAAACGGCGGTGGGGTAGGGCGCCTGCATCAATGACAGCGAGGCTATCCGGTGTATAAAGCGCGCGTCTCCCAAGTGTATCCCCAATATACATGAGCGCCTATGCCTTTGTGGTGGTCAATCGTTAATAGTCGTGCCGCGCTTCTTGCA
>DAOTWU010000342.1:0-2826 GCA_034435735.1 Anaerolineae bacterium
GCTTCGTTGATTACTGTGGCGCGCCCTGGTAATAGCTATCCTGTCTCCGCGCTAAATCGTAGTGAAGGCATCTTTACCTGGTATCTCATCACTGTGGGCGACCAGACAGGCTGGGCTTCTGGGCGTTATCTCACCGTTCATGATGAGGGTGTTGTCATTCCAGAGCAAATTACAGTGTTTGACCAGATTGATGGCGCGCCAGATGTTGGCGTCACTGCCGTAACCCGCGCCAATATGAACTTGCGCGTCCGCCCCAGCGTGCGCACCTCTCGCCTGTTGGTTATTCCTTGGGGCGCAGAGATGCCTTTAATAGGCCGTACCGTACAAGGTGGCCGCGATTTTTGGTATCAGGTGCGTTATGAGGGTGTGGTTGGTTGGATTTACGCGCCCTATGTGACAGTGCGCGGTCCTATAGACGCCGTGCCAATACGCTAATGAAAACAATCAGGCGCCTTCGGGCGCCTTTTTTGTTCAACTATTGATGACAATACAACCCGCTTTTTTCGGATGGTCAATCACATGGGCATGTGGCGGTACATCGCGGATTAACCAGATGACGGCGAAATCTCCCAACGCCCCTACGAGCATAATCGCCGCCCATAGTGCTGCGGGCGCATAACCTGTTATAAGCGCATAGATACCGGGGAGGATGGCTGTTGTCAACGTTGGCAACAGGCCACCGATGCGGTAGGCGCGTGCTTTCATGGGCACGGTGCTGTGGGCATAGGGTGATAGCGTCTTGCGGTCGATACCGAAGCGGATAACGCGCGGGTTGAGCCTGCCCGCAACAATCCAGCCAACTGCATGGGTTACCTCATGCCCGATTGTCAGCCCAATAATCGCCACCAGATGCCATATGATGACCCGTCCGTCAAATATGCCGTAGATAAAACGCTCTAGGCCATGAAGCACAACATACAGCGCTGGGAAAATGATTAGTAGCGGTATAACCCAGCGCTGTACATAAGGCAACAGTTCCTCAATGGGAACAGATTTATCGACGCTATTTGGGGGTAGCTCAGTGTCCATTCGCTTTTTCAGGTGCTAGCATAGGGTTGCGGTTATTGGCAATATCGGCTAGCAACTCGCCTGCAGCACGGCATAGCAGCTCTAATAGGGCGACATCTTCCTCCGTAAAAGGTTTGTCACCAGGGCGATTGAGGGCTTCAATCACGCCATAAACATGGCGGTCGCCAATGAGCGGCGCGGCGGCGATAGACTGGGTGTTGAATTTGAACTCCTCGTCAATTTGATGGTAGAAGCGCATATCGACCCGCACATTGGGCACAAGTGTAGAGCGGCGGTTACGGATGACCCAGCCCGCAATGCCTTCGTCGGCGGGGATACGGTAGTTAATCAATTGGTCTTCCATTATGCCGTACACAACGACAAATACCAGCTCATTGGTCTCTTCATCCAGTAATAACAAGGAGCCGTCTGGCGCATCAAGCAGTTTCATGGCTTGACGCAAAATACGACGTAATAGCGGGAGGAGTTGCGTGTCATCTGTGACGCGCTCACCAGCGTGGTGTAAATCATTCAACATATTGACGAAAGCGCGCAAGTTTCGCACTTCCTCTTTTAGCTGACGATTTTCTATATGCAAGCGAGCGTTCTCTCGCTGTACAACGTCAATCGGTCTTGTTGTCATGGTTTTACATCTCCAAACCACCCAATTTAACTATATTGTAATACAGTTTTCTATTGAAGGTGGGAGATGGGCGTTAGAGTACGGTTATTTTTCGTAATGGGAAAATGTGAAGGGGCAAGCCTTGTAGCCTGCCCCTGTTCAGGTTAATCGCTGTGTTTTAATACTTCTCGTGGCTTGCTGCCCTCTGTTGGCGGGCCAACGACGCCCCTCGCTTCCATCATATCGATGAGGCGGGCAGCGCGGGTATACCCGATGCGTAATCGCCTTTGCAATAGCGATACCGACGCTTTATTGAGCCGCCTGACAAGCTCTACGGCTTCCTCATAAAGTTCGTCCTCGTTGGGGTCTTTTCGCCCGTTAGTGCCGTTACCGCTATCGCCATCGCTTTGGTCATTGTTATCGGCATCATCAGAAGCATCCCAGAACGCTTGTTGGCGTACTCGTTCGCCACGGGGGGCTACGCTGCGCGACGCTTCGCCGAAGCCACCGCTACGCTCTAGTACAAGTTCGGAGATGTTTTTCTGTGGCTCCATGCCCACCGTCTGCATCTTCCAATAGCGGACGATGTTGTTAATCTCAATATCGGAGACGAACACACCTTGTAAGCGCAATGGCGCGGGTGAATCGCCACTCATGTAGAGCATATCGCCGCGCCCTAGTAGGCGCTCTGCACCTGGCTGGTCGAGGATGACACGGCTATCAACACCACCAGCCACCGCGAAAGCGATACGGGCTGGGAAGTTAGCTTTAATGAGACCCGTGACAACATCCACCGATGGCCGTTGTGTCGCAATCACAAGGTGAATACCCGTGGCACGGGCGAGGGCGGCAATACGGGTGATGACGCGCTCAGTTTCATCTGGTGCGAGCATCATCAAGTCGGCCAACTCGTCGATAATCACCACGATATAGGGCATGGTTACTTCATTCGGCGGCAGGTGCTTGTTGAAGTCTTCGATATTACGCGCGCCCGCGTTACTAAAGCGCTTATAACGGTCATCCATTTCACGGGTGACCCATTTCAACACGCCCACGATACGCTCAAGCTCTACCACCACCGGCGCGACGAGGTGGGGGATGCCATTATAGCCGGTCAACTCAACGCGCTTGGGGTCAACCATGATGAACTTAACACGGTCGGGCGTATTGCGTAACAGCAAACTCGTGATAATCGC
>DAOTWU010000343.1:0-11242 GCA_034435735.1 Anaerolineae bacterium
AAGCAACAGCAGATGATATTCGGGTTGTTGCGCCCATGGCCTTGCGGCAACGGCGTAGTGAATTTATGGCGAACTTCTTCGAAACGCAACAACAAGAAGATGAGCAAATTCGCCAGTTCATCGACGAAATACGAGGATAATTATGGAGAAAACCGCGCCTAAAGTTTTATGGATAGCTATTGTTATCAGCATCATCGCTTATTTTTTGCCATGGTTGGTGAATTCAAAGAGCGCTATTCTCACAGTTGGGGCTTACGACTTAGCGGAATGGGTGAGTTTAGTGCCGTCAGTAAGAATCGATAATCCGCTATTATGGCAGGCACTGATTTTGAGGCTGCATCCCCTACTCTGGGCAGGTATTATCACTTTTTCTATACAGCAAAACGAGGCGAAATCACTGCGCCTACTCCAAATTGCATTTATAGCGTTACTGACCATTGGGTTACTTCCGTCGCTTAATTTTATCGGGCGCATTGGAGAAGATTTTAATTATCGCCAACAGTTTATTTTGGCGGTTATCACGGTTTTCATCAGTATTATAGGCTTCAGCGGGGTGCTGAGGCGTTTTTCGCGCTGGATAGTGGTTGGATTTGCACTGGTGGGGCTGGTGGTGAGCGTTGCGGGTTATAGCACCGCTCAAAGTTTAATGATGCAATACGGATTACAACCAGAAATGGGGTTGGGTGTCGTGTTCAGTGTTATGGGGTATGGCATAGCATTGCTATACACAATTGGGCGCGCAGTTAAGGAAAGATAAGGGCATCCTGTGTAAATAGGATGCCCAGATAAAAACGTAGCCCCAGCTAAGGGGCTGAAATTTGCAACAAACAGTTAGGCCATGTGAGTATTGATATAATCAATCGCCTGGCCTACGGTCGTGATTTGCTGAGCGTCTTCATCGCTGATTTCGCCACCGAACTCCTCTTCAAAAGCCATGATGAGTTCGACCAAATCCAGCGAATCCGCTTCAAGGTCTTCGCGGAAGCGCGCTTCTGGCGTGACCTTGCTTTCGTCAACACCGAGCAGTTCAACGACAATGTTGCGAACACGTTCTTCGACAGATGCCATTGTTTTGTTCCTCCCATATCGTTGGGGTATTTCTAGCCTGATAGCAGGCCACATTATACCGAGAATACCCAGACCTGCCAGTCTAGACAAGAGCCGAATTATTGACAGCCCTATATTTCAACAGTACGATAAGCACCTCAAATAGGGCACTGCCACTATAAGGAACACCATAATATGAGCGAAGTCACGAATCCACCGACAACTGAAAGTCGAAAAGCAGATCATATTCGAGTCAATTTAGAAGAAAATGTACAATTCCCCAATATCACCACGGGATTAGAGCGTTATCGATTTTTACATCAAGCTGTGCCAGAGCTAGATTTAGCCGATATTGATAGTTCTGTGGCATTATTTGGAAAGCAATTACAAGCGCCTATTTTAATTTCATCAATGACGGGGGGGACAATCGATGCCCAGCGGATTAACTGCAATCTCGCTGAAGCCGCCGAAGCGCATGGCATTGCAATGGGCTTAGGCTCGCAACGAGCAGCCATTGAAGATCCATCATTGGTTGAGACATTTCAAGTGCGGCAGGTTGCCCCTAGTATATTGCTATTCGCCAATATTGGCGCAGTACAACTCAATTACGGGTATGGTGTAGAACAATGCCAGCGCGCTGTAGATATGATTGAAGCTGACGCCCTAATTTTACATTTCAATGTGCTGCAGGAAGCTGTACAGCCAGAAGGTGACACGAATTTTGCTGGATTGTTGAACAAAGTGGAAGCTGTTGCTAAAGCGCTTCCCGTCCCGATTATTGCGAAAGAGGTTGGTTGGGGATTTTCTGAGCAAAATGTGCGCGATTTAGCGAATGCCGGCGTAGCCGCGATCGATGTTGCAGGTTCTGGTGGAACGTCGTGGAGCGAAGTTGAGTATTACCGTGCACCAACGGCATTTCATGCAAAAGTGGCGCGCAGCTTCGCTAATTGGGGTATTCCCACCGCAGATGCAATTCGCTATGCGCGTGCTGGCGCACCAGATTTACCTGTTTTTGCCAGCGGTGGGCTACGAGATGGCATTGATATTGCTAAGAGCATTGCACTGGGTGCGGATATAGGTGGGTTGGCTGGCCCCTTCTTAAAAGCGGCTAATGAATCGGTCGAAGCAGTCGATGAACTTATTCGCATCCTCAAAGCGCAAATTCGTATTGCTATGTTATGTAGCGGGGCAAATGACATCCCAACACTGAAGCAAACCCCTCTTATAGAGCAGTAATTAAAAAATAGGTGAGGGATTATCTTGGTATTTTCTATTGATGATATACGAGCGCCATATATCTCTGCACTGGACGCAGAGATGCGGCAAGTGGTCGAAGAATTAGCGCCCAAAGAAGCGGAATTCGATGTTTTATTGCGCTTTCCTATGGGCTGGGTGGATGAACATGGTACAGACTACCCTTACCCCACAGGCAAGCGTTTGCGTCCACTCATCCTTTTGCTGATTTGCGAAGGTATTGGCGGCGACTGGAGAAAAGCGCTACCAGCGGCAGCGGCAGTTGAGTTCTTGCATAATTTCTCACTCATTCACGATGACATTGAGGATAAAAGTCCGCTGCGACATAACAGACCTACTGTCTGGAAAATATGGGGGACAGCCAAAGCTATCAATATTGGTGATTCCCTCTTCAGTGTGGCATACAAAGCACTGTTGCGTTTAGCTCAAACTGGCATTTCCTGTGAAACACACTTGCGCGCTATAGAAATTTTCACCCAGACTGTTTATCACATCTCTTATGGCCAACATCTTGATATAAGCTTTGAGACACAAGAGTTTATATCAGTTGATGATTATATCGAGATGATTGGTGGCAAAACTGCGGCCTTAATTGGTGCATGTGCAGAATTAGGCGCACTCATCGGAAGTGAAAACGTCGATATAGCGCAAAAGTTGGCGCTATTTGGGTTTAACATTGGGATTGCTTTTCAAATACATGATGACATTCTGGGGATTTGGGGCGATCAAGAAATCACTGGAAAATCCGCATCTAGCGATATAGAAACACGAAAAAAGTCATTACCAGTGCTATATGGATTAATGCACAGTGAGGCATTACAGGCCATATACAGAAAACCTGAACTTTCGGCTGATGATGTTCAAGCGGCATTGAACGCTTTAGATGCGTGCGGGGCACAAGAATATGCCCGCGAATATGAGCAACGCTATATAGAAAAAGCGTACACAGCTATTGAGGATATTACACTAGATGATATTGCAGCTAAGAAGCTCAATAATCTGATTGATTTCTTGCTTCAGCGACAATATTAAACAAACTCGCGCAAGACCATATTGCTGAGTAACCGACCTTGTGGCGTTAAACGTACGTATTCACTGGTAACTTCTAAAAGGCCAAGCTGAACAAAACGTTCTACAGTTTGACCATGCAAATTCAATAAATCCACACCGAAGCGCTCATGAAACATAGCACGGTTAACCCCTTCTTGTGTTAGCCGCAAGCTCATCATGAGCGTTTCTGATATTTCTGTCTCACGGTTGATTGTCACCGCGCGCGCGGTAGCGGGTGTGCGAGGGAAAGGCAAGTCGTTCGACGTTGCTTGTTGTAGTTTGGCAATATATTTTTGTGGAGACAACAAGCCTGAGTAACGTATTTGGCCAGCAAAACCGTGTGCACCAGGCCCTAAACCAAGATATGGCTTGTTATACCAATATTGCAAGTTGTGCCGACTTTGATAGCCCGGCTTAGCCCAATTACTAATTTCGTATTGTTCAAGCCCTGCTTCGGCGAGCATCTCAACTGCTAACTCATACATATCAGCTGCTAGGTCATCATCTGGTTGGGGAACTTTATGGGTATCTACTGCATCTTTAAGCGGTGTACCGCCTTCCAATGTAAGCGCATATAATGATAAGTGTTCTGGCGATAAAGAAAGCGCATGTTGGAGCGTCGTGCGCCAATCATCCAATGATTGGTAGGGGATACCATAAATAAGGTCGAGATTTAGATTGTCAAACCCCGCTTGACGCGCAGCAGAAACCGCAGCATCCACCATTTGGGTATCATGGCGGCGTTCAAAAAGGCGCAAATCGCGATCAACAGCGGATTGCATACCGATGCTAAGGCGATTAAAGCCTAATTCGCGCAAATTTTTCAAATAGGGATAGTTGAGGTCATTGGGGTTCGCTTCAAGGGAAATTTCGGCGTTTGAGTTGATGTTGAAGTTTGAGAACAGCGCATCTAAAATCGCTTCAAACTGGTAAGGGGTTAATAAGCTGGGCGTTCCACCGCCGAAGTAGAGTGTATGAACGGAGAATTCTGGGGCGTTTTGAGCGACACATTGAATCTCTTTATAAAGCGCATCGACAAAAGCTGGAATGAGGGTTTCCATATCCACATAGGTGTTAAAAGCACAATAGGTGCACTTGGTGGCACAAAAAGGGATATGCAAATAAATCGCATAATTATCGCTTATAGCCATGTTCTATCCTGTAAAATTGAGGAATGTTAATTGCCAATTTCTACAGGTGAACTATAATAAGTTCAAGTGATTATCGCCTTTTATCTGATAATAAGCGTTCATAGAGACTGATACATATGCCTGAAACAACACAATTCGGCGATATACCGGATGAAGGACAGGGTGGGGATGGCGCGTTAACTAAAGACACCATCCTCATGACGCGCTATAAAATCATGGGGGTGCTTGGTGGCGGTGGTCAAGGTGCTGTCTATCAAGCTCGTGACTTGAATTTCCCGGATGCGCGGCGGTTGGTGGCGGTTAAAGAAATGCGTTACACCACCAATGACCCCAACATGCGCGCAAATACGCTGAGGGCATTTCAGCGTGAAGCCAACATTCTTGCCACATTAAGTCATCCTGCTATTCCCAAGATTTTCGATTTCTTCGATTTAAACGACCGCGCCTATTTGGTGATGGAATTCATCAACGGCAGCGATTTAGAGCTGCTCCTGACCAAAGCCAAAGAGTTGCCGATTGATAAGGTGATGGATTGGGCTATTGAGCTTTGTGACGTATTGGAATATCTGCATACCCAACCCGAACCTATTATCTTCCGCGATATGAAGCCCTCAAATATCATGATTGATAGTTTAGGGCGGGTACGGCTGATTGACTTTGGTATTGCGAAAATTTTCGTTAGCGGGGTTCGCAATACAATGATTGGCACTGAGGGTTACTCTGCGCCTGAGCAATATCGTGGGGAAGCCTCTCCATTAAGCGATATTTATGGTTTAGGGGCAACATTACACCATGTTTTAACGCGCACTGACCCGCGTTTAGAGCCGCCCTTTAGCTTCAATGAACGCAAAATCCAGGACTATAACGACAAAGTGCCGCCGGAACTTGCTGCTATTATTGAGCGAGCGCTAGAAGTTGAGCCAGCAAAGCGCTTCCAAAGTGCGGCTGAAATGAGTGAAGCACTAAAAGCTATACGAGCAGGGCAACAACGCCCCAATCTCATGATTCCTAACATGGGGGCATCGGGTACTGCAGCAGCACCTGCAGATGGCACAAGTTTCTTCGATGATATTGACCAAAAAGGCGCACTAGAGCCTCGTTGGACATTTAAGACTGAGGATGAAATCCGCGCTAGCCCCACAGTATACAGAGATTTAGCTTTAGTTGGCTCATATGACCATAACATGTGGGCTGTAAGCTTAGAAACAGGTGAACTAGTCTGGAAATTCGCCACTGAAGGGGGTATCGCATCCTCACCAGTAGTGGATTTAGAGAGCGGAGTGGTACTCTTTGGCTCTGAGGATCATAATTTTTACGCTCTCAATGCGAGAACTGGACGTATTTCATGGACTTATAGCACGCGAGGGCACATTCGTGGCACTCCACGTGTAGAGCATGGTTACGTATTTTTCGGCAGCGATGACGGGAATTTATACGCGCTAGTGGCCAGTAACGGGCGTTATCATTGGGAATTTGATATGGGGGCAGAGGTTCGCTCTCGTCCATTCGTAACCAATGAGCTGGTAATTGTTGGCTGCGAATCCGGTGAGATTGTCGCTCTCGAACTTAATGGGCAACGAAAGTGGTCTTATCGCACGAAACGAAGTATTGTCTCTGGGCCGTATGTTGATATGACCGAAGACATTTGTTTCGTGGGTTCGTTTGATGGCTATATGTATGCCCTAGCTGCTTCTAGCGGTTATAGTTTGTGGCGCTTCCGCACGAATGGCCCAATCGTTTCGTCGCCTGTGGTATCTGGCACGCTAGTCTATTTTGGCTCCACAGATGGCACTTTGTACGCCGTCAATACAGAAAGTGGACGAGAGAAGTGGAAGTTCGCCACAGAAAAACCCATTGTCGGGTCACCCGTATACCATGAAGGCGCCATTTACTTTGGTAACACAGCTGGTATTTTATACTGTATTGACGCCAAAAACGGTAAAGAACTGTGGAACTTCGAAGCCGGTGGCAGTATAACATCAACGCCCTGGATAGAAGAAAATCTACTACTCTTAAGCGCGATGGATCATAAGCTATATGCACTGCCGCTGGTCGGCTAATTGCACACGACGGAGTTATGTATGGAATTTTTACGGCGCATTTTAGGTAGACCGGCGACAGAACAAACACCGGCCAATGCTGTTGAAACAACTAGCAATGAGGGAAAATCTAAAGAGAAAAAACCCCCGCAGCCAAATCCGTTGCCGGATACTGGCACATTAGGCCCAATGGGTGGAGTAACGCGCCCCCTACCCCCAGAGCCGCTGGCGTTCCTAAAAGAGGGGCGCTTGTCATTTGGCATCAGTAGCCATGTCGGTATGGTGCGCGGGAACAATCAAGATGCGGCGATGGCATTCTTGTTTGCCAGCACATCGGCCAATGATTTACCCGATATAGGGCTGTTTATCATTGCTGATGGTATGGGTGGGCATTTTGATGGGGAAAAAGCATCTGCCCTAGCGTCTAAAATGGTGACAGACCATGTGATTAATCAGGTTTATTTGCCTATTTTAAAGGGCACAGATTTTGCCGACTTGCCACCGATTAATGAAATCATGATGGAGGCGGCACAGAAAGCCAACGTGGCGATTATAGAGCAAGTGCCTAATGCAGGCACAACTTTAACAGCTGCTGTACTCATCGGAGATTTGGCACATATTGTTCATGTAGGCGATAGCCGTTGTTATTTAATCACCAATGACAATATGGACCAGCTCACCCGTGACCACTCTCTAGTGCAACGGCTGATTGAGCTGGAACAGCTAACACCAGAGGAAGCCGAGTCTCACCCTCAGAAGAACATCCTATACCGTGCAATTGGCCAAAACGATGTGTTGGAATTTGACACAATGACACGCCGATTGCCACCCAATTCCTATCTCTTACTTTGTAGCGATGGCTTATGGGGCTTGGTAGAAGATGAGGATATGAAGAAAATCATCAAAAGCAGCCCCAACCCTCAGGCGGCATGTGACCAACTGGTAGCATTGGCTAATGCTAATGGGGGTGTGGACAACATTTCCGTCATTTTATTAAAAGTTCCCAGTAAATAGGCTATGGTACCAACACTCGACCCTTATACGACTTTAGGTGTCGCGCCAAATGCAACAACAGAAGACATCAAAGCTGCGTATCGGCGTATCGCAAAGCGATTACATTCGGATAAAAACCCTCATCCCGGCGCTACAGCGCAAATGCAAGCAGCTACAGAAGCGTATGATTTGCTGCTTGACCGCAAAAAGCGGCGGGAATATGACGAGATGCGTTCTCGTTTATCGACTGAAGATGATTATATCTTTACATTTCGGGTGACACCGAGCAAACGAAACATAGCAGCTTTGCCTGAATCTCAGGTTATTTACTTGTTGGCTGAGATTTTTCCAGATGAGCGCGCGCGTGAGGAAGAGCAGGAAGAGCGTGTTGCCAATGTCAATTTGACGCTCGTGCTAGACCGCAGTAGCTCGATGAGAGGCCAACGTTTAGAACGGGTAAAAGTGGCCGCCCATCAGATTATTGACCAGTTGGGTGAGGATGATATTCTCTCTATCATCACCTTCAGCGATAAAGCTGAGGTCATTGTGCCCGCCACACGAGTCACAGATAAACCAGCCCTTAAAGCTCGTGTTAGCATGATGATTGCCAGCGGTGCCACAGCAATTTATCAGGGGTTGGAAGCTGGATATGAAGAAGTCAAGAAGTTCTATGGGCCGAAGCTGGTCAATCATATCATCCTACTGACAGATGGCAAAACCTATGGCGATGAAGAGCAATGCCTAGAGCTAGCAGAAAAAGCTGGTCATGAAGGTGTTGGCATCAGTGCCATGGGGTTGGGAAGCGATTGGAATGATATTTTCCTCGATAGGATTGCATCATTAACGGGCGGGGCATCAGAATATATCCAATCATCCAGCGCTGTTGTGGAATTCCTGAATAATTATGTAAGGAATTTATCGCAAGCATTTGCAGAGCGCATGCGCCTTTCTATTGCACCCGACCCGGATATTCAACTAGAGCTAATCTTCAAGTTAGCCCCCCACCCTCAACCTGCAGAAATTCATGATGGATATATTCAACTGGGCAGTTTACAGGCAAAACGCCCTATTGTCGTGCTTTTACAATTACAACTGCCAGCCAATATGCCATTAGGATTTCGTAGCATCGCACGATTGGTGGCAGATGGGGACATTTTGCAAAACGCGCGGCAGAGTTACCAAGTTGTCAGTGACATCTCGCTAGAAATCACGGATAGACCAGTGACGGAAGAGCCCCCGAAATCTATCCTGAATGCGTTAAGCAAATTAACACTTTATCGCCTACAGCAGCGTGCGCAAGAAGCTTTAGCTACGGGGAATTTTGCAGAAGCGACGAAACACTTTAAAAATCTAGCGACACGCTTTTTAGAACATGGGCACGAGGATTTAGCTCAACAGGCATATACCGCAGCACTACAAATTTCGCAAACTCAAGCACTTTCAGCCGATGGGCAAAAATCATTGAAGTATGGTACCCGGTCATTATTGTTGGGACCAGGGAGCATGAGCACGGTTTTTCTCAATGAAGAAACGTAGATGCTCGTGGTAGAATGGGCGATGCTCCTCATAGAAGCAAATCAGATGTGTTCAAACCTGAAAGGAGAAAATGCGGTTGGTGAATGAAGCGCCAGAACCGCTGAGTATTATGAGAACCTGTCCCGAATGTGGTCACGCTAATCGTGAAGGCATATATTATTGTGAAGAATGTGGCGCGAACCTTGATAGTGAAATACTGAGTACAACCCTGCCGACCCGACGCATAGAAGACCCGAATTTAGCCCCAACAGCCAAGGCAACATGGGGTACAGCGCGCTTTGGACAGGATTCAACAGTTACATTAAAGCTGAAAGATAGCGAAACCGAATTTACATTAGCTCCTATCACACGCATTATCATTGGGCGCGCAGATAACAATAGCCCTAAAAAACCTGATGTAGATTTATCCCATCACGGAGCGCTAGAAAAAGGTGTATCACGGGTTCATGCGGCTATTGAACGTAGCGAAGATACGTTATTATTGGTCGATATGGGCAGCTCTAATGGCACTTATTTAAATGGGCAACGCCTTACACCTAACCAACCTCGCATTTTGCGGGACGGTGATGAAATACGATTTGGGCGACTTGTTGCTCATATTCACTTTAAATAACGCTTTATCATAGTTTTTAGGTAGTGGAGCGCATATGATTACGCTACTCTTACACATTGCTAATCAAGAACCTGTTAAAGTTGAAGTTGATGAAATGCCAAAGCCGACAGATGTAGTTATTATCGGCAAGAACCCACGTGAGCGGAATGATAAAGAATTTCCGTGGGTAGAGGATGGGGTAACAACGGTCATTTTCCCATGGTGGCGCATCAACTATGTGCAGGTGCTACCAAGTCGGGATGAAGACCTTGAATTCCCGCTGCCATTCCGCACGGATTAATGGCTTTTGTAGAAATTAGAGGCTTATGGTATCAAAAACCCCGAAGAGCAAACCACGCGAGAATAAAACCATTCTGGTGGTGGACGATGAACCCCGTATGATAGGGTTCATTCGTATGAATTTAGAGCTAGAAGGCTATCAGGTCATTGAAGCGCATAATGGTCTTGAAGCGCTAGAAGCTATTCGAACAAAGTTACCTGACCTCGTCCTGCTGGATGTGATGATGCCGGAGTTGGATGGGTTTGAAACGTTGCGGATGCTACGCGAGTTCTCCGATGTGCCGGTAATTATGTTAACGGCGAAGGGCGAGGAAAATGACAAGGTTTATGGGCTAGAGTTGGGGGCTGATGATTATGTCACCAAACCATTTGGCCCTAGAGAGCTATCTAGCCGCATTAAAGCTGTTTTACGGCGTATTCAAACGCCTAGCCCAGAAGAAGCCATTCTCAAGATAGATGACCGTTTAAGCGTTGATTTTAACCGTCGTGAAGTCATTGTTGAAGGGCAGCGGATTAAGCTCCGCCCCACCGAATACCGTTTGCTGTACCATTTGATTGAAAATGCAGGCTGGACCGTTCCCCATGACCAGTTGTTACAAAAAGTGTGGGGCTATGAGTACCGTGATGAAGCGCATTATGTGCGGCTATATGTCAACTATCTGCGCGAAAAAATCGAGGAAGACCCATCTAACCCGCGATATATTTTGACGGAGCGCGGGGTGGGATATCGATTTGTTGACTTCCGAAATAAGGAACATGAGAGTTAAGTAAATGAGCGGCGGTTTATTCTGCCGCTTTTTTATTTCTCGGTGCGCTAAATTTTTAGACAAGCCATACTGCATAACTGTATAGTTCGTGTTATACTTGGGGTGATTGTTAAAATCGTTAAGTTTACCAGTATTCTTGAATTGAGCTTCACCCCTCAAGGAGGGTTCAGTGTCAATTTATAAAGTCGTTGTCACCGGACCTTTTAACTCTGGTAAAACAGAGTTCATCCGGACAATTTCCGATATTCCGGTGGTTTCAACAGAAAAACGCATTACAACGGAAGACCGTGGCATTAAGGCTGAAACAACTGTCGCGATGGATTTTGGCCGAACGGTGATTGATGGTGTCACATTGAATTTGTTTGGGACACCTGGACAAACGCGCTTCAACTTCATGTGGGATATTCTCTCTAAAGAGATGAATGCGTTTATTGTGCTAGTTGATAGCACAGATGCGCCCTCATTCCCTGAAGCAGCCGAACTTATCGAGCAATTTTCTAGCTTCCACAACGT
>DAOTWU010000344.1:0-9964 GCA_034435735.1 Anaerolineae bacterium
TCGCGACGCAAGCGATGACCGCCCGTAATGTCGAATACCTGAAAACTTTGGAGCAATATGGCAAAAAAGTCATTATTCTGGTCAATCAGGCTGATTTGCTAACCGTTGAGGAGCGTCAGACAGTCAAAGAATATGTGCTTTCCCAGAGCCGCGAACACTTAGGGGCAACCCCCGAAGTCTGGATGGTTTCCGCCAAAGAGGGTAAAGCAGCTTGGAATAGCGATGGAACACGTGATGCCAGCCGCTGGCATGATAGTGGCTTGGAGCAAGTAGAGAACTATATTCTACGCCGACTTTCCGATGCCGAACGCCTGCGGCAGAAATTGCAAACACCGCTGCAAATTTTGCAAACTGTGACAGCTTCTGCTTTAGAGGCTGTGAAGTCCAATCAGGCAGTTTTAGATCGTTATCAAAGCATCAACGATAATATTGAGGCGCAAATCACGGCGCAGAAGAGCGAACAAGAGAAAATCGTACGAGAGATTAATGCAGAAATTGCCGCCAACTTTGATAAAGCCGCAGAGCAGGGCAGTGCTGCTATTCGTGATGTTTTTCGTTTCAACCGCGCTTTGCCCTCTGTTGGGCGTGGTGTATTAGAACTAGTTGGCCTAACTCGCATTTTTGGGCGGGCACGTTCAGCGTCTTTCGTGCGACAGGCTTTTGAACGCTTCCAAGCTTTCACACCTATTGATGAATTGCCAACTATTGTAGACCGCCTTGCACCGCGCTTAGAGGGCAAGGATATGCAGGCTGTCGATGATTTGGTGCAATATGCGCGCCGTGAGGCTGGTAATCTACCAGAACATCTGCGTACAAAAATGGTTGGCCAAATCACTGCTCCTGTGAGCTATGATCGCAGTGCTTTATTGGCATTGCGGGAGAAGTTGGAACCACTAGAACAAGAAGCCCGCACAATAGAAATTGAAACGCTCGGGCAAATGGTGCGCAATACATTGCTCTATGTTGCTACATATGAAATTCTTCTACTGATATTTGGTGTTGCGCTTATTCGTGCTTGGTCTGCAGTTGGTCAAGACCAGCCATTTTTACCCTATGCGCTACTAGCATTACTCATTGGCTTGGGTTTGGCGGGTTTGCTATTTCTGCCGCTCCGAGGGCGTATCATCGCTCGAAATTATAAAGCGCGGTTGATGAAGTTGCAGGCGCGTTATATTGAAGCTGTGACAGAAGCTGCTGATAAACAAATGGCTTATGGCGTTCAGATGCGCCGCGATGCTGTGTTGCCCTTAACTCGTTTGCTCACAGCACAAACACAAATTCACAATGAACAACTGCAAAAGTTGCAGGAAGCCCGCCAGAAATTGGCAGATATGGAACGAGAAATTAATAAATTGGGGAAACGGTCTCTGTTAGGATTGCGAGGCTAACGTGAGCGAATTACAAGGACCATTAGCGGCGCAACGCGAAGAAGCAATGCGCTTACTGAATGATATTGCAACCACACTCGATGAAATTGGTACAGATGCGGCTGAAGATCGTCGTCGCTTATTAGATATTGTCCAAGATTTACGAACCATGTTTTTCATGGTTGCTGTAATTGGAGAATTTAACGCAGGTAAATCCACCTTCGTGAATGCTTTGCTAGAAGACCAACTTTTGCCAACTGGCATCACACCCACCACCGAGACCATTGAATTAATTCGCTACGCCGAACAGCCTATTCGTAAGCCAACGGTTCGAGAAGATGGTATTCGTGAATGGGGTCACCCTAACACTGGTGCCGTTGGTGTGGCTATCGTAGATACTCCTGGAACAGGCTCCGTTTTCCAGCAACATGAAGAACGGGCTAAAACTTTCCTCCATCGGAGTGATTTGGTGTTATTTGTCTTGTCGGCTAAACGCGCTTTTGGAGAGACAGAGCGCCTCTATCTCGATTTAGCCAAGCAATATGGCAAAAAGGTCGTTCTCATTCTGAACCAGATTGATTTGCTTGCTCCAGATGAGCAGGCACAAGTGCGTCAATTTGTTGAAAAACAAGCCCGCGACTTACTGGGGATTGAGCCGCTTATTTTCACTGTCTCTGCAAAATTGGCGCTAGATGAGTCTACACGAGAACAAGGCGGTATTGACGCAGTGCGCGCTCATTTGCGTGGGGTTTACGCTCAAGCGCCACCCGCTCGACAGAAATTGCTCGCCCAATTAGATACCGCGACACGTATTTTGCAAAAGCAGCTTGATGCTGTTAAAGAACGCGCAAAATTGGTGACGTTGGATACAACCAAGGTGCGGGATGTTGAAACTGAATTAGAGCAACAGGCACTGGGCTTAGAGAGCCAGCTTGTTGCTACACGGGCAGAAATTGACACCATTCTTGAAAATCTGCGCCAACGAGGTATCGCCTTTATTGATAGTAACTTATCGGTAAAACTCATTGGCCGTGCACCTTCACGCGATAAGCTACAGGCGGAATTTCAAGATGTGGTTATTGGGCGCTCTTTGCGTGACCTGACGGAAATTAGCAATAGCTACATTAACGCTGTTGTAGACCGCAGCCGCCAATACTGGCGTGATATTGTAGACCGCCTGAATCGTTTGCGTGATTTGCTAGATAGTGAGCTTTCTGGCTTGGATACTGATGCCTATACTGCTCAACGGGAGAGCCTTGAGCAGGCTATCCGCCTTGCTGAAGCGGAGATGAAATCTTATTCAACGGGCAAAGTAATTGCTGAGCTACAAACCCATTTTCAAGAGAACTTATCGCGCTTCCAGACCAGTACAGTGGCCACTGTAGCGGGCTTTATTGTGACTATTTTAGCCTTGGCGGCCCCTGGCCCCGTATTGGGGGCGGGCGCATTAGCTACCGCTTCTTTAGCCTTTGTTATTGGTGCACCATTGGCCGCGTTAGGCGGGATTTCTGCTTTGCGTTATTTCCGCCGTGTTACCGCGCAAACACGCCAGGAATTTAATGAACAAGTAGACCGCCTGCAACGCACATATCACGATGCACTGGAAGATTTAACCCGTAAAGAACGTAATCGCCTTACGCAATATGGTAAACAGATTCTATCGCCAGTTTATAGCCGGTTAGAGTCTTTAGCACAGCGCTACGCCGAACAACAGAAGACATTGCAAAACTATGCTGACGAATTGCAAGCGCTCCGCGAGCGTATCGAAAAGGTGGGATGACACCTAATTAATGAGGAAAGATTAAATCATCGATGTCATTAGAGCTGCAGGCCACAATCGTTTTAGAATTGCTGTTAGCTGCTTTCTTGAGTATGGTCATTGGTTTGGATCGAGAGCGGCGGCGGCGACCTGCAGGGTTGCGCACACATATGTTAGTTGGGGTGGGGGCTTGCCTATTCACCACGCTTTCTTTCCATGCTTTTCCAGCAGGAGACCCCACCCGTGTAGCTTCTAACATTGTGACGGGTATTGGCTTTCTTGGGGCTGGTACAATTGTGCAAAGTAAGCAACAGGTGCGTGATTTGACGACTGCCGCCAGTATTTGGGCTACTGCTGCTGTAGGTATGGCCGTCGGCACTGGTTCATGGTTTTTAGCTATTGGTGCAGTTGTGATTATTTGGAATATTTTAGCTATTGTGCGCCGTTTTGAAGATAAAGAGCGTGAGGAGCGAGCACAACGCGAGAAACAAAAACAAGAACAGGAAGCCGCCGCTCAACAAAGTTGATGTTGTTGGCAAACAGCTTCAAGGATATTTTCTACAGATGGTTCATTCCGCCCATTACTGCCGATAGGGTCACTGATGGTTTCATCACCCAATAAAGCATGAGCAATGTTGCGAACGCCATGCCCTAGCACTTCTAAGTCATAGCCGCCTTCCATAACGAAAACGATGCGACCTTCGCATAATGCTTCAGCCATTCTAATGAGTTCACGAGTTATATGTGCATAACCTTGCAAACTCAACATCATCTGAGCGAGTGGGTCTCGCCAGTGGGCATCGAACCCGGCGGAAACTAGTATCAACTCCGGTTGAAAACGCCGTGCAGCAGGCCAGATAATCCGCTCATAAATTTCTTGATAGCTATGGTCACCATGTCCCGCAGCTAAGGGGATATTGATGGTATAGCCTTTTCCCGCACCGCGCCCCGTTTCATCAATATGCCCTGTGCCAGGGTAAAAGGGGTGTTGGTGTGTTGAAATAAAAAGCACATCAGGGTCATCATAAAACATATCTTGCGTACCATTGCCGTGATGTACGTCATAATCTACAATTAAAATACGTTTAATATCATGAGCCTTTTGTGCATAGCGTGCACCAATTGCGATATTGCCGAATAAACAAAAGCCCATTCCTCGTTGGGGTAAAGCGTGATGCCCCGGAGGACGAACAGCTGCTAGGCCATTGCGCGCTTGCCCATTCAATACATGCTCGATTGCAGCAACTACACCACCCGCCGCTAACCGCGCAATTTGTAACGATTGGGGCAAAACATAGGTGTCGGCATCTAATAAAACAATACGTTGTTGCTGGCTAATGGCTTTTAGTTGTTGCAAATAATTGGCTTCATGAACAGCGAGAATCATTTCATCAGTTGCTTCAATAGGCTCGATTGAGTGCATACGATTGATGAGATTGGCTTCTATGAGCGTTTGCCAGACGGAGATAATTCTCCCCGTATGTTCTGGATGTTGGGAAAGCGTGTGCTGGGCATAACTGGAATGGGTAACATATACTGTAGACATATCGGTTTCCACATTTTTCAATATGTATTTGAGATATTTAACAAATAAAATGAACTTTTGGCAAGCAACATTCTTTTATGGTGAAAAGGTTCTATAATGGAGCGAAGACGCCGTTCAAAGGCTGGATTGTTGCGAAGAATGCGACGTAGTTCGCGGCGTCGGCGTCGTTCCGGATCATCATCGAACAACTCATCGCAGCGGAAAACACAACAGCGCCGCAGCAAAAAGAATAATGGTTGGGGTAGTTATAAGAAGCGGAAGGAAATCAATTTGGAGATGCGGTATGAGCGTCTAGTAGCTTGGGCGCGCGATGTATGGGAGAAACGCTGGCCCAACCGCCCTTACATGACTATTTGGGCATCAGCTGAATGCAGTAACATGATTGCACAAAATCAGATAAAGCCGGGCCGCCGCTTAAAAGGTAAAGCCCGTTATGATGGTGTGGAAGAATTAGAGTGCCCGGTGATAGTGCCGATTAGCGATTACGGGTCTCGTGGGCGTAAAATGGTATTAACCGCTACCGCTGGGGCTTATGCATTTAAGTTTTCAGTAGAAGATGGTGACCCGTTCGAGGTCATTTATGCCAGCTCTTATTTTGATGATGATGTACAAGATTTAACGGCAATAGCGCTTGTCCCCGTAGACCGTTTAGATACATGGGCTGCGTTTGAATTTGCTTGTGCCCGCGCCGTTCGCCCCCGTATCCGTCGTCGCCGTGATGTCTATATCATTGGCGGTACAGATGCTTTCTTCGACCCGACGGTTGAATGGGATGATGTCATTCTCCCCGATGATTTGAAGCGTGACATCCTCGATGATATTGAAGCCTTTTTTGAAGAAGGCGTGCATATCTATCGCCAGCTCAAATTAGCCCCTTTCCGTAAATTGCTTTTGGCTGGCGTGCCCGGTACAGGTAAAACAATGCTTTGTGCCGCTCTAGCTAAAATTGCGCTCAATAAAGGCCGTATCGTCGTTTATGTTTCCGGTTCAGACCGCGATGGCGCAACGTTTGAGAAAATTCAACGAGCTTTTCAAGCAGTGGCTGCTGCTCGCTATCCCACCTTGCTCATTGTTGAGGAATTGGATGCCTATTTGCGTGGAGATGATAAAGCCCGCATTCTCAATGTGCTGGATGGTGTGGAATCTCCTAATAACCCGCAAGGGTCTTTGCTTTTGGCCACGACCAACTATCCAGAAGCCATTGACGAGCGTATTGCTAAGCGTCCAGGGCGTTTAGACCGTATCTTCATTGTGCCAACGATTCAAGATGATGAGCTAGCTAAGCGTATGCTGCGCTATTACATGGCTGACCAATGGCAGGAAAACCATGTTGAAGTGGTGTCGCAGTTGATAGGGCAACCAGGTGCATTTGTGCGAGAAGTGGCCTTGCATGCCCGCATGCTTGCCGCGCACGAACGCAAAACTACGGTGACACTGGACTTACTTCAGCAATCCGTAGAAAGTTTGACGCGCCAACTAAAAGCCGAACGCGATTTCTTATTACAACGCCGCCCTATGGGGTTAGTAAACCAATATCGCCGCCCCAACACACGGGGGAATTCGCCTTTTGATTCTGATTAAGGCGCTGTTTCTCGCGGGCGCATAATAATATAGTCGAAGCCGTTCATGTGAATTTCCTCAGTTGGGGCATAATGGTGGCTAATCGCTTCTAAAACGTCGGGCGGGTAAAATTGTGCTCTTAGCACAAGGAAGGCGAAAGCCTCTTCTTCAATCATAGAGACGAGTTCTGTGCCATTCCATAAACCCGCCCGCCACAAATTGAGTAGTTGTGTGGGGTTAGTGATAACATCTCGCCCTGCTGCAAAGCTAAATCCTGCCTCTTCACTGAGTACAGGTTTATCCGTTTCCTGTATCATCTCAACAATGCGATTGCCTGCGGCAATGTCCTCTGCTGTGACTAAGTGCCCAATGTCAGCATACCCACCAGCAATCCGCCCCGCGCTGTCATAGAAACCATTGAGTGCATTGGGTTGTAAATTCAGTAAACCAGCTACAGTCTCGAATACAGCCCCTTCAGTAGGCATATGAATAACAGCTATGCCATACCCTAAATAAAGGATGGGAATGGTGATAATGCCAGCCTGAACAACTAGTTTACTAAAGCGTTGGAAAGGGGCGATGAACCAGCGTTTGAGGTAGTTTTCTTTGAAGTGCCACGTTTGGGATAGCGTTCTGGATGCAAATAAGCCACTTAAAATGCACATGGCGGCAATGGATGTGGCGAAGTAACTATCGCCCGCGCCCCATGTGCCAGACCCAATTCCCCCCAGTAACGCTGAGACGACAAACCAGATGCTGTAAATAGATAAGCGATCAAAATACAGCTCATATACCACCATGAATGCAGCTGGAACGAGTAGAAACCCGTGCAAACTAAACCAAAGCCTGAACAGACCGATTGACTGGTCTGGATAGAACGTGTTGACATTAGCCACGATGGTTTGCCGCCACCATTCACCATTTGTCGCCCAATTGATCCAGATGAAAATGCTCCCACCTATTATGGCTAAAATAAATCCCCAGATAAAAGCGCGTTTAGGCTGTCGTATAAATAACCAGATTAAAACGGCTATAGCTGTAATTGCCGCTAGTTGTTTGGTATAGCCCGCTGCGATGATGAGTGCGATACCTATAGCTAATTGTCGCCGCCGTCGTGCGCTATCTTGAACTTCATTCACATTAGCTAAAATGACTACGGCCAGCGTTTCAAACATGACCATCATGATATGTTGGCGGAATAATGGGCCAATATGGTAAACAAAGTTGGATGCTAAAAACGCCAACCCTGATAAAGCCGCTATGAAAAAATACCCTTTCCCATCTTTCAACCGGTTATCACGATATACTGCGTATGCAATTGCTGCTGCTGTAACTAATGTGCTCAAAAAGCTCAAAAGCCTGCCATACCAATAAGCTGGCCCGAAGAACCAGACGAATGGCGCAGCAATGACGTGATATAGAGGCGGGTAGTTACTGGAATAAAACGGGTACATATCCGTGTTTTGATAGGGCCATTCCCCGCGGCTAAACATCACAGTATCGACAAGCTCAAAGCCTTCACCTTGGTCATAATCATAGGGAAACTGTATGAGATTTGCGGCATAGACGAAATACACGCCGAGATGAAAAAGCAATAACCCTAAGGCCAAGGCCATGAGTAAGCTATGTACACGATTTAACCAAAGCGGAGTAGGGGGGTGTTCGGTCATCAAGCTGGATCATCCTTAAGCGGGATAAGCGTTAAGCCCAATACAGCTAGGCTGGCCATCAATATCAAGGCGATGCGTTGTGCAGGGCCAATACCGCCTTCACGTCCGACATCTAGCAAATCAATACTAATAATTGCCAGAAATCCGATTGTTCCAATGGCGAAAAGTAAGATGCCTAGTTGTCGTTTTGTCAGTGTGAAATCGTCGCTCATCATAGCAAGAAGTGTAATCGCAAACGGCTATTCAGGTAAAGTGCAAATTTGCCTTGTATATTTTTGCTCATTGCTGCTGTTCAGAATATCCTATTTGTTTTACTTACAGGTCATGCTATGCTTTCCCACTAATGTGAATACAGACGCTATAAACAAGTTAACTGGTACTTGTAATTACCATTTGGTCTGTTATGATTTGTTGTGACCCTTAAAAACCTTAAACGGTGAGGAGCGCCTACCATGATGAAGACACATAATTGCGGCGAATTACGCCTAGAGCAGAGCGGTCAACGTGTAACGCTGGCTGGTTGGGTGAATCGTCGCCGAGATCAGGGTGGATTAATTTTTATTGATTTGCGTGACCGCTGGGGAATTACACAGGTTGTTGTAGATAAAGAAAACGCACCATCCGCTCATGAGATTGCTAACCAAACACGGAATGAGTTTGTGATACAGGTGTCTGGTGTTGTTCGTCAGCGCCCAGAAGGCACAGAAAACACTGATTTACCAACAGGGCAAATCGATGTATATGCTGATGAAATAACCATCCTCAGTAATGCTAAAACACCACCTTTTTACATCAATCGTGAAGAAACGGTGGATGAGGCTTTGCGTATGCGTTATCGCTACTTAGACTTGCGACGCCCACGTATGCAGCGCAATTTAGTGCTTCGCCACCGCGCCATTAAATTCATTCGCGATTGGTTGGATCAAAAGGGTTTTGTTGAGATTGAAACACCTATCCTCTTCAAAACGACGCCAGAGGGTGCGCGCGATTTCCTTGTCCCCAGCCGTCTAAATCCTGGCAAATTCTACGCTCTACCACAATCGCCCCAACAACTCAAACAGCTGCTGATGGTTGCGGGGTATGAACGCTATTTCCAGATTGCTCGTTGCTTCCGTGATGAGGATTTGCGCGGTCAGCGCCAACCTGAATTTACGCAGCTTGATATGGAACTGAGTTTTGTAGAGCGTGATGATGTTATGGCTTTGAATGAAGAGCTTATGTTAGCGCTTATTAAAGCCGTTGCGCCGGAAAAAGAGCTGCTTTTTGAGCCTCTGCCGCGTATTCGTTACCAAGATGCGATGGAACAGTATGGCACAGACCGCCCAGATTTGCGTTACGACTTGCGCGCCATTGATGTGAGCGAAATTGCAGGCCAAAGTGGTTTCCGTGTCTTTGTCGAAAATGTTGAAGCTGGGAAACCAGTCAAAGTGATTCGCGCCCCTGGCTATGCTGCTGAACTCAGTGGTACACAATTGCGTAAGATTACTGCTGAACTAGAAGCACTAGCCCGCGAAGCAGGTGCTAAAGGCTTGGCTTATATGGCACTATCTCCTGAAGAAGATGGCGAGGTCAAAGGGCCTATCGGCAAATTCTTCTCTGTCGAGCAAAAGCTGGAACTCTTTGAGAAAATTGGTGCTGAACCTGGCGACTTGCTTCTCTTCATCTCCGATGAGCGTGAAGTTGTTTACGCTGTTATTGACGCTATTCGCCCCAATTTAGCCGAACGTTTAGGGCTGCTTGACCCGAATAAACTGGCGCTTTGCTGGGTGATTGATTTTCCCATGTTCTACTGGGATGAGGAGAATCAGCGTTGGGACCCCTCTCAACATATGTTTACCATGCCATTGCCGGAAGATATTCCGCTTTTAGATACAGACCCAGGCTCTGCCCGTGGCTCTCAATATGATATGGTTTGTAATGGCCATGAGGTTGCTGGTGGTAGTATCCGTATTCATGACCGCGCTTTACAGGAGAAAATCTTCCCCTTAATTGGTCAAACTATGGAACACGCGAAAGAGCAGTTTGGCCATATTCTAGAAGCATTTGAATATGGTGTGCCGCC
>DAOTWU010000345.1:0-3335 GCA_034435735.1 Anaerolineae bacterium
ATTACGGATAGTTACATCAATTCTTCTATGTATATTACACATACTATTCTAAAGTTTTGAACAATTTTCAAAAGTTTTGAACATCGTATAAACAAGTAAGAGGATGGTTAATGTTCAAAACTTTGTAACAATTCGCGAAATAATGTTAATTATAAGAATTAAAAAGTTTATTTTGGGAAAATTTTTGGGATAAGGGGCTGTGGCGATTTGGGATATTGTTCGCATGGGGGAGAGCACTTGCTTGATAAACAATTACGCCGCACTACTCTAGCGCGGCGTATCTTAAGCATTTTGGCGCGTCGTTGGGCGTTAGCTGTTGACGCTCATCGGCATGATAACGTGGATGAAATCATCCCGATTTTCTGGGCGGATGACGCCCGGTTCTGTTTTGCCGTTGCTTTGGAAAACAACGCGCTCTTCGTTGATGACGCGCAGCACATCAATCAAATAGCGAATGTTGAAAGCGATGTCCAGCTCTTCACCCTCAACGGCGGCATCCAACATACCCTCGTTATCGCCACGTTCGATACTGCGCCCCAGCACAACCACTTCGCCCGGCTCGCCCGGCGCTTTCGGCGGTTTGACGAAAATGCGCCCGCTGTTGGCGTTATCACGGGCGAAAATCTCGGCACGTTGGCAGGCGCGCAGTAAATCGCTGGTGTACATGACGGTTTGCGTGCGGTATTGGCGCGGGATGATGGCGCTGAAGTCTGGATATTTGCCCTCCAGCAATTGTGAGGAGACATCTACGTTACGCAGGTGGAACATGACAGTATTGCGCCCACCGGGGAGCGTAATGCCAACTTCATCATCCTCATCGCTGATGATGCGGCCAACTTCTGCCAGATTGCGCGCAGGCACAACCATCGAGAACGGCTCGGCGAAGTTGCTATCAATTTTAGCCGTGCGCACCGCCAGGCGATAGCCATCTGCTGCGGCCATTGTCAGCACATCGCCCTCAAAGAGGATATAGACGCCGGTGAGAATGGGGCGCGCCTCATCTTTGGCCGCCGCGAAAACGGTTTGCGCAATCATCTCTTTAAGGACAGTGCCTGGCACAATGACATCGTTTTGCCCGCCAGTTGGTACGCTGGGGAATTCGTCGGCGTCGATGCCGCGGATATTGGACTTGGTCGCACCACAGCGAATGCGCATGGTTTGGCTGGTTGTGTCCAATGTTAGGTCTACCCGTTCCGGCGAGAGATTGGCGACGAGGTCGCTCAACGTTTTGGCCGGCAGGGTAATAGACCCCGGTTGGCTCACTTTTGCCCCTATCCAGCAAGTAATGCTCATTTCTAGATTGGTAGCAGAGAGGCGCAAACGGGCGTCGTCTGCTTCTAGTAACACATTACCCAACACCGGTAGATTAGGGCGGCTATCGACCGCCTTGCTAACAATGCTCAGCCCTTTGGCGAGATTTTCTTGAAGTACGGAAAGTTCCATTGTGTCACACCCGATATTTATCCCAAATTATCCCAATATTATAGCGAATAATAGAACATAAGTATAGATAGTTGCACTGTGTTTTTTCAATCATGAGTATACAACAAAAAAAGCCCCTTATCCTTGGCGCGCAGATAAGGGGTGAGCAGGAGACGAAAAGGCTTGCGTTGAGCAAGGGAGCTATGCTTATGCCGAAGCGTTGTGTTGGATTTCCATCCGCTTCGGTGAAAGAGTATCTCGCAAGAAGCCCCAAAGCATCTCTTTTGTCATGACTATCATACCGCGCCCGCCCCGATATAATTAGTGACGAATTTCACAATAAGTTGTGAAAAATGTCACTATTGCATCACTATTAGCTAGTAAGCTAATGAGTGCGATACCGTATTGGGCATAGTTATCATGGTGCTATTGAGCGATTGCTGTCTATATGCTGGTTGAATGTCGGCGGGCTAGCGAAATTGGCGCGTGATAGCCGTGAAGGCGTTTATCCCAAATTTATCCCAAATTTGGGAAATGTGGGATTAGGCCGCCTATGTTGTGGGATAATGGTTTTCCTGCAAAATTGCGCCACATCATTACACGCCAGCCATTTCGGAGATAGTGCTTTGTGATGAGCTGGCGCATTGCCTGCTGGCGGTTTGTCGCTGTTATTCATGCTGTCAATGTCGCCTACGATACCGCCTGAATTTGTTCGTTGCGCTCATGTATGGTTGCCCCAACCATGCCTCGTATAGCCCCTGTGTTTTCCCCTTTACCCTACCCCACTGATAGATATATCCCCTATTTTTGTAGAGGAGTATGCTAACATAGTACCAGCATAGTGAGACCCAATATGTTGACCTACTCCCCCGCCTGCCCTGCCGTTTGGGGCGGTTGGTCTAGTTTTCGTCTATTGTATCGTCTGGTTGGGAGGTGTTGCGTTCTGGCAAATCATCGGCGAAGCGATTGCGAACGGCTACGCTGAAGTTTTGCCAAAAGGCGCGTTCATCATCGCGCGTTGGCGGTATCTCTACGCCAAGCTTTTCGTACAGGTCTACGAGGAAAACATCAAAGGCGGCATTCACCAATTCGCCCCAATCCGCCGCAGCATGGCGCGCCCGCCATGAAGTGAAGAGCGCCGCCGCCAACGCTAACAGCGGAATATAGAGCGCGCGGATGTCGCCATAGATAACTGTCAGCGCACCATACTCGACCAGCACCGCAACGCTGAATAGCCAAAGGTTAATCCAAAAATCGGTATAGGCTTTGGTGGTGGCGATTTCTCGATGATAAGCATCGGGGATGACGGCCAAAAGGCGCGCCCACCCTGCTCGCCCATCCAGCCCGTACATAACGCGCGGGTAGGCTTCGAACGCGCGCAAGGTATTGCCGAAGGCCGTCGGCTGAACATACATCAAACGCTCTGGGAAGCGGCTGGCCGCCACATGCCACAATAAATCGCGTCGCCTGTTGAGCTGCATGGGAAACGGCTTCCCCTCTTCCTCATGTTTGCGATATTGCTCGTCCAGATAGTCAATCGCGTTATAAAGCCGCTTGAAGTTGCCGCGCTCGATGGCGATGAGCAAGCGCGCCGGATTGAACCGCCCGAAGCCGGCCAGTGTGCGGATAATCTCTAGATTGAGCACAACGAGGATGAGGCTGATGAAAAAGGTCAGTGCCGCCAACAGCGCCAGCCAACCGAGTAAATCGCTTTCCATACGAGCGGGCAAATCTTCTAATAAGCCGAATTGTCTCAATACGCCATAGGTGACCAGTAAAAACAGGATGACCGGCAAAATATAGCCAATGGCAAAATGGCGGTCAAATAAGCGTGGCGGTCGGGTATACATGAGACATCCTTTCCTCAGCACATGCGCGCTATGATTATACCCTGTATAGCTATGTTGCCTACA
>DAOTWU010000346.1:0-3102 GCA_034435735.1 Anaerolineae bacterium
TGAGGAAAGGCCGGGCGCCTGCCCTTCGGGGTCTCTGCCACGGCAGGCGCCTCTTCCGGCCATCAACTAGAGGGTGTGTGCTTGTGTGCGCGTACATCCCTGCGCGCGCACGCCCTTTATTATATCGCACTTAGACCATATGTTCTGAACCACAGGGTTATAATTTTGTTATAGTTTTCCCCCCTTTCGCCCCCAATTTTCCCCAATTTCCGCTAAAACAGGCGAAAAAACGCGCATTTACCGCTATAATAAGGGGGTGTTTTTTCGGACGGAGACAGTGGAAGACCTATGCACATCATCACCCTACTGAATGAGAAAGGCGGCGTGGGCAAGACCACCCTCGCCGTACATATTGCCGCTGGTCTGGCCTTGCGTGGGTGGCGCACCCTCGTCATCGACGCCGACCCGCAGGGGCATGCCACCGTGGCGCTTGGTGGGCGCAAGCAACCCGGCCTCTACGAACTCCTCGTGCGCGAAGCCCCCTTCAAAGAGGTGGTTAAAGTCGTCCCGCCACAGGTATACGCTCCCCCAGAGGCAGAAGCACCCGCGCCCCTCTACCTCGTGCCCTCCAACATCGAGACGCGCGTCATCCCCATGATGATTTCCGACGCGCTCAAGTTCAACAAGCGCGTGCGCATGCTCAAGGACGCCGTCGATGTCGTGGTTATCGATACCGCGCCCACGCCCAGCCTGCTGCACGCCTCCATCTACCTAGCGACGGACGGCATCATCTATCCCACCAAATGCGAATACCTCAGTTTCGATGGCCTCGTAGAGAGCTTCCAGCACCGCGACGCCGCCCGTCCCATGCGCGAGCAATACGAACTGGGTGCGATTCGCAACTTCGGCATTGTGCCCACCATGTACCGCGCCAGCACCCTAGAGCACAGCGAAAACCTCAAGACCCTGCGCCAACAGTTCGGCCATCTGGTCTGGCAGCCCATCCCTCAACGCACCATCTGGGCAGAAGCGTCGTCCCGCCACCAAACCGTTTTCGCCATCGCCCCAGAGAGCAAAGCCGCGGGCGATGCCTGGCGTTTAGTAGAGCAAACAGAGGAGCGCATCCGCGATGAGTCGCAAAAGAGGACAGGCTGATAACCCATTCGCCCAATCTGACGAGAACAACGCCGCAGACTTCTCGTTATTCGAAGCGGACGCCGCCATCTTCGGCGATTTTGAGCGCGTCGATGCTGGCCGCCAAGTGGCCGAGCCAATCAGCATTTACGACATCACGCCAGACCCAACCCAGCCGCGCCGCGCCATTCCCACCATCGTCCGCCACTATTGGGATGGCGACCCGCAACACATGAGCGCGCTCTTCGAGGCCTGGCTACACTTCGCCAATAAAGAGCGCGATGTCCGCCTCGCCCCGCCATTAGACCCGCTGGCCTATATCACCAGTATCGAGACATCCGAAGGCGAAATCGAGGCCGAAGGCGCACCGCTAGAAGCCGCCTTCGAGCGCCTGTTACAACTGGCCGCCAGCATCCGCCGTGATGGCCTGCTCAACCCCATCACAGTGGCTTCTGTGGGCAATCGCTACCGCATCGAAACAGGCGAACGCCGTTGGCTGGCCTATCACTTGCTGGTGTGGGTTTTTGACGCAGAGACAGAGCAAGGCCAACAGTGGCAGCGCATTCCCGCCCACGTCGTCGACCGCGTAGACGTTTGGCGGCAAGCCAGCGAGAACAACGCCCGCGCCAATTTGAACGCCATCGCCAAAGCGCGCCAATTCGCCATTTTGCTGATGGAAGCCTACCGCGAACGGGGCTACCAATTCCAGCCCTACGACGAGATGGTTTCCACCCGTGGTGGCGACCGCGCCTATTACGCGCAAGTAGCCGATGGCCGCCGCTTCGATATTCCGCGCGGGTTAGGGCCACAGTTCGTCAATGCCATGGGCGTTAAAAATACCAGCCAACTCCGCCAACTGCGCCAGTTCCTCAACATCCCTGATGTGGTCTGGGAATGGGCGGATGATTTAGACTGGACAGTGGGCAAACTCCGCAACCTGATTTTGCGCAGTGGCGGCAGCGAAGTTGAGCTATTTTCTTTGGCCGCAATCGAGGCGCAAAAAGAGGGGCTAGGCATCTCTATTGATATGCCAGAGCTGCCAACACCACCCGCCAAACCCGCCCGCGAAAAGCCCACCATCGGCACGCCCTCACACTTCCGCCAGCTGGCCAAAACGCTCCAACGCGCCGCACCAGATAACCGCCGCGCCACCCGCAAAGCGCTGCGCCTGCTGGAAGAATATCGCCAGTGGCTAGAGACGCAAGAGCAGCGGTTGCGCGGCTGGCTGGACGAATAACCCGCCCGCCCCATGACCGTCAACAGCGACTGAGATAAGCGACGATGAGGCGTGTCAATTGACACGCTTCACGCTTTTTTAGGGGGCGAATAGCATATCCCAAACGGGGTGCCCTCCCCTGCCCCACCGCCTCCCCCACCTATAAAAATCCTGTAAAAAAGGCCTATTTTTCCGTGAAAAACGGGGTGGGGGGAGTAGGGGAGTGGGCGATTTGGGATAAAGTTTGGCGTGCCTAAAATCGCCCCCATTTGGGATAAATGAAGCTGCCCCAGCACGCCCGACAGCTGCTAATTTAGCGCCGCCTGTGCGCCCTCGCTCGCCCGTGTAGCTGCTTGAATATAGCCGCCAGCACAGGCTAACAGTGGCGCGAAACTCACGGAAAGCACCCAGCAAAAACGAGCGCCCATTTAGGACGCCCGTCTTTTTTCAGTCCAGATATTTCCCCCCAATAGGGGCTAATACGATGTATGGCGAAAGCTGGATGGTGAGACTTTTGCCCCCGCTATTCTTTTGAAAAACTGTCTAACTATTTTATTTTGCCGAGCAGGTTGCCCCAAGTGTTTAGGCCAGATAGCGCGCGCTAGCCATACACACAATTGCAACCAGTATCATCCACCCGCTGATGCGGCCATGCAAATCGAGCTTGGCTTTAGCAGCAAGCACCGCCGCCATGTTCTCATCGCTGGGGTTCTCATCATAAGCGATTGAGGCTTTGGCAAAGGCTTCGGTATGTTTACCAGTGGAAGCTGCGCCATGGCCAAAAGCGGCTAAGCCAACCACCGCACCAACAA
>DAOTWU010000347.1:0-10322 GCA_034435735.1 Anaerolineae bacterium
TCACCATCCGCACGGGTGACGGTGGCGCGGCGTTCACGCTCGGCACGTAGCTGGGCATTCATCGCTTCCAGTACGTCGCGCGGTGGCTCAATCTCGCGAATTTCCACGCTGGTGATTTTCACACCCCAGCGCTCGGTGGCGACATCTAGCCGTTCGCGCAACACGTTGTTGATGTCCTCACGCTTGGCCAGCACATCATCAAGCGACATTTCACCGATAATCGCGCGTAGGGTTGTGGTGGCGATATTGGTTGAAGCCCGCACCACATGGTCAACTTTCAAGACGGATAGATGAGGTTCAGTGATGCGGTAGTACACCAGAAAGTCAATCCGTATGGGCGCGTTATCTTTGGTAATCGCCGTTTGTGCCGGAATATCGAGAAAGCGCTCTCGCAAGTCAACCTTAAAGGCTTTTTCTAATAGCGGGACGATAATCACAATACCTGGGCCGCGCGTCCCCCGATAGCGCCCAAGCTGTAGCACGACGAGCCGTTCATAGTCCGGCACGACGCGGATAATGCTCAAAACAGTGTACAGCAAAAAGAGCACTACCCCGATTAAAATAATAACTGAAAATACTTGTGCATCTTCCATTGTTGTCCCCTTTCTAGGCTAAAAGATGCTTATTCCCCTTTGGGTTTATGGGGTTCTACTTGCAAAATTAACCCCTCACGAGAAAGGACAATCACGTAACTATTGGGTTCAATAGTTGATGTGCTTCGTGCTGTCCATGTCTCGCCATTCACGTAAACCGTTCCCGCCTGCTCTGGTGTAATACGCTGTTGGACACGCCCAACTGCGCCAATGAGCAAATCATCTTCATCAACCAGTTTGTCTTCTTGCTGGTTGCGTAAAATGGGGAGCAGGATAATCCGATGGTAGATGAGTGCAATGCCCAATGTCAGTAAAATCAACGGGAGGGAGACGCGCGGCTGGTTGAACATGAAAAACGCGCCAATCCCCTGTAATAGTAGCCCACCTTCAGCATATGGCGCCCATTTCACATTAATAAATGGCAAGCTGATGAAAGCGGCAATACCAACAACCATGAGTAGCACAGCCCACCACTCTGGGGTGAGGCCAACCAGTAAAACAAGTGCGCCACCAATGGTGAGGACGCTCAACACTTCCATGAGGCCAGTTCCGGGAATGTAAACTGCGGTGACGCCTAACCATAACCCCACAATCAACAGGAGATAAATTAAGTCGGGTGTAAAAATTTGCAGAATTTCTTCCACGGCACGTCCTCCTTTACCTTACTCTGTTTATTATACTCTTTATACGATATTGCGTTGTCCCCCTATAATTGGGGGCTTGGAGCTGCAATTGCGCTTTGGCAGATGATGGCTATAATTAATCGGCAAGTTCATTGTGTCCTGTTGGCCTCTGTGCGGCCACTTTAGAGATATACTTGCACCCATGACAAAGAGCCTTATGACATCATTAGACACCCTCACGATCAATAGCGACCGTTTACGAAGTGATTTCGACGAACTTGCCGAAATCGGAAAAACACGCGGTGGTGGTATTAGCCGCCTCGCTCTATCAACTGCTGATATTGAAGCCCGCTCATGGTTTGCAGACCGCATTGAAGAAGCCGGGCTTTTTTTACGCGATGATGACGTTGGGAATGTGAGCGGTGTGCTCTTTTCTGGCAAGAAGAACGCACGCACCCTACTCGTTGGCTCTCATCTGGATTCTGTGCCCAATGGTGGCCGTTATGATGGGGCTGTTGGTGTTCTTGCTGGATTAGAGGTGTTGCGTGTGGTGAAGGAAGCGGGTTTAGAGCTGCCCGTGCATTTGGAAGTTATTGACTTCACCGATGAAGAGGGCACATGGCAATCGCTCTTCGGCAGTATGGGGCTTACCGGCCAACTGGGTGCTGTCCATTTTAGCGATTCGATTGATGACCGCGGCCCATTCCGTGCCGCACTGAAGCGCGCTGGCATTCACCCCAATGATTACCTGAAAGCGCGCCGAGACCCCGCCACAATTGCCGCCTATCTGGAGTTGCACATTGAGCAGGGGCGCAAGTTATACGATGCTAACATCGATATTGGAGTCGTCACTCGTATCATTGGTCGCACGACCTACCAACTTACGTTCTTAGGAGAAGCGGGACATTCTGGCACCACTCGTCCAGAAAATCGGCGCGATGCGCTAAAAGGGGCGAGTGATTTTATTTTACAGGCCTTTGACCTAGTGGAATCGGAATTTCCCGAAGGCACTTTCAACTGTGGTAATGTCAATGTTTTACCAGGCGCTTATAACATCATCCCCCGCGAGACGCGGTTGCTTATAGAATGCCGCCACCCAGATAAAGCGCGCCTGCGTGATTTAGAGGCTGCCATGATTCGGCTGGCGCAAGAGTGTGCTAGTAAGCACAACCTCCAGCTTAAAACTCATCACCTTGTGCACATGCCCGCTGCCGAGATGGATGACAGTATTATTCACACCATTCAAAGTGTCTGTGATAAGCTCCATTATAGCCATATGCCTATTATCAGTTATGCGGGACATGATGCCCAGATGATGAGCACCATTGCGCCCAGTGGTATGATTTTCATCCCCGTTGTCGAGGGCATCAGCCACAATCCCAAAGAATATGCGGAATGGGAAGATATAGTGAAAGGGGCAAATGTCTTATTGCACACGGTTTTAGCAATTGCACTACGCGAGGGCACGCCAGAGCAGATAAGCTACAAACGGTCGTAATATAGGCGCAACCACAAACCGCCGAGCCGAATAATATCGCCATCTTGCAGCGGGTGAGCGACATGCGGGAATAACCAGATACCGTTAATATAGGTGCCGTTGCGGCTACCCAAATCTTCAATTTTTAATAGTCCATCCTCGCCGATAAGCCGCGCATGACGGCGCGAAACGCCATAGTGCTGCCCTTGAAACGGCGTCAAATCGGCAATGTCTTCAATCGTCTGCTGGTTTTTTAGCCCCAAGACACACTGCGCCCCCTCTATAAGATTGATTATTAAGGGCGAGGTTGCCCCCGCCGCCACACACCACACCGCCGCCCCTAAGGCTTTATCAGGGCGGGGGGAGAAATGAACTGCGGCCAGTGTATCGCTTTCATCGGGCAAATAGGCCTGACAGCGCATGCATTGCACTGCATCGGCGGCATTATGATGGCCACAGTAAATGCAGTGTTTATGTTCAATGACATCATTCATGGGATGGCGTCCACGATTGCTCACTTTAAGTTTGTTATACTTGTATTTGCTGTTTAACGCGGATGATTTTCGTTAGAGTGTCCAAACTTTGTTGGAATTGGTGGGGGGAAACATACGGATATTTTGTTGCTTATCCTCAATACTTTTTCATATCTATTGAGGTTTTGCAACAAATGGGCTTTAGAACAAAATCTTGCCTTTAAGCGGGTTTTATCTAATATCTTTTTTATGTGAAATTGCTATGATGCTGTCGAGTATACGGGTATTGCGGAGGGAATAAATGGCGGAGCAATATACCTTCCAGACGGAAGTTCAACAAGTTTTAGATATTCTCATTCATTCACTTTATACCGAGCGCGAAATATTCCTGCGGGAGCTTATTTCTAATGCTTCCGATGCGCTGAATCGCCTGCAATTCGAAATGCTCACCAATCACGATGTACTAGCCCCCGATGCCGAGTTGCGCATTGACATCCGTGTTGATGAGGCGGCGGGTACTCTGACCGTGAGCGATACCGGCGTGGGCATGACGCGCGAAGAGATGATTGAAAATTTGGGCACTATTGCTCATAGTGGCGCGCGCGCTTTCTTAGAAGCTGTGAAAGAAGCGCAAGATAAAGGCGTGGCGCAAGATGTTATCGGCCAATTTGGCGTGGGCTTTTACGCCGTTTTCATGGTAGCTGACCGCGTCCGTGTGGTTTCTCGCTCATTCCGTAAAGATGCCGAAGCTGTAGCGTGGGAATCTGATGGCGGCACAACCTATACCATTGAACCTGCAGAGCGCGAACATCGTGGCACAGACATCATCATTTATTTGAAAGACGACGCTAAAGAGTTTCTTCAAACGCACCGCCTGCGCGAGGTTATTCGCCGCCATTCGGACTATATCAGCTTCCCAATTTATGTAGGCGATGATGAAGAGCCAACCAACCGCCGTCAAGCGTTATGGCGGCAGTCACCATCCGAAGTGGAAGAGAAGCAATACCAAGACTTCTACCGGATGATGACAATGGACTTTGAGGGGCCATTCCATACCATTCACATGCGCGCCGATGTGCCCCTACAATTCTATGCCTTGCTCTTCTTCCCGTCATCGCCAGAGCCGAACATCTTCAGCCCGCGCAAAGAACCCGGCCTGATGCTTTATGCGCGCAAGGTGCTCATTCAGGAATATAGCCGTGACCTGTTACCAGAGTATCTATCATGGGTTCAGGGTGTCGTTGATAGTGAAGATATTCCGCTCAATGTTAGCCGCGAGAGCGTGCAGGCCAATCGCATCATCGCTAAGTTGCGCCAAACCTTGAAGAACAAAGTGCTGAGCGAGCTGAAACGGTTGGCGAAAAATGAGCGCGAGACCTATCTGAAAATTTACCACCAGTTCCATCGCTATCTCAAACAGGGGCTAGTGGCCGCGCCAGAAGACCGTGATGACTTGCAGGAACTCCTGCTTTTCACCAGCTCTCAGAGCGAGGGCGAACAGGCTTACAGCACATTGGCCGAATATGTTGACCGCATGGCGCAAGGGCAAGAGGATATTTACTATCTCATCGCTGATGACTATGCCGCTGCTGCCCGTAGCCCACATTTAGAGGCATTTCGCCGCCGTGGTATCGAGGTGCTGTTCTTCACTGACCCCATCGACAGCATCATACCCGTGCAGTTGCCAGAGTATCATGGCCATAAATTGCGCGCCGCCGATGAAGCTGATATTGACCTGAGCGAAATAGGCGAGTTGCAAGAAGATGATTCTGCCGCCGAGCCGCTAGCAGACGAGGCTTTTGAGCAAGTGCGCGCCCGTTTCGAGGCGGTTCTCGGCGAGCGGGTGAAGGGCGTTAAAGCTAGCCAAACACTGGTTGGTAGTCCTGCCCGTTTGGTGAATGAGGACGGCGCACAAGGGCAAATGTTCCGCCTGAATCGCTTGCTAAACCGCGACTATGAACTGCCCGTCAAAACGCTAGAGTTGAACCCGCGCCATCCACTCTTACATAACTTGAGCGCCCGTATCGCACAGGGTGACGATGCGCTTGTTGATGCCGTCATCGAGCAGATTTTTGAGACGGCACTGCTGCAAGACGGCATTCATCCCGACCCCGCTTCTATGGCAGAGCGCCTGACCATGCTCATGGAAGCGGCTACTCGCAACAGCCAAACCGAGCACGCTGAGGCGGCGGAAGCGAACTAATTCACCGCCGCCAAAACAGGCTGTAATGCCGAAAGCGCAAAGGGCACAATACACGCTGCAAGCTCTTGTGGTGTTGTTTTGTGCCCGTTTTGTAACCAGCGCGTCGCCGGCCCAAAGATCGCCCAGCTCAAGGCCTGTGCGACAACTTCGCGGCTGCTATAGCCATCAATATGTTCAAACGGGAGCTTGCTCAGCCATGACGCCAATATCTCATTGACACAGGCCTGCGCTTGAGAGGCGATGTAATACGTCTGTGCGTTGTAATGGCGCGAGGCACAGCCGTTGATGGTGTAATCGCTCAAAAATTCGCAGACAACAACAATCAGGAGGTGTAAGTTCTCTGCAGAAAACCCGCATCCATCGGGCATACGTTGCATGAGTTTTTCGCCGAGCGTGATACGTACCATATAGCCGAGTAAATCATACTTATCAGTGAAGTGGGCGTAAAATGTGGCGCGGTTGATGCCCGCCTGTTCTGTGATATTGCGTACAGTGATGTGGCGGAACTCGTGCGTTTTGAGCAGTGTTTTCAAGGCCTGCACCAGCGATTGTTTGGTGCGTTGGCTGCGCGGGTCGCTATCTGATAATCCGTTGAAGTATTTATCCAACATTTTGCCCTTTCTGTTGCCTAAGCAACACATGCTGTTATTTGTTGGTTGCCTATTTTCATCCTAGTTGATTATAGTGAATTTAGCAACAGATGTTGTTTAACCAACACCTGTAATCTAACAAGGACATTGCCAAGGAGGTTGCCATGAATACAGCGTTGTGGATTGTTCAGATTTTGCTGGCAGTCATGTTTTTGATGACAGGCATGATGAAGGGTTTTATGCCATTGGAAAAAATTGGCGAGCGTATGGCTTTCGTTAATGATGCGCCATCGTGGATGCCGCGTCTCGCTGGTTATTCCGAAGTGCTGGGGGCAATAGGGCTGGTTTTCCCCATGCTGTTTAACATCGCCCTTGTATTAACCCCACTCGCCGCGATTGGCCTCGCCATTGTTATGGTGTTGGCGGCTATTTTGCACTTCCGCCGCAAAGAGTACCCGATGATTGCCATGAATGCCGTACTTTTCGCTCTGGCTGTTTTCGTGGCTTATGGCCGCTTGGTTGCCGCACCTGTTGCCTAATTCCGCCATTTTTCGCACATTCAATCACGCCGTCGGATAGCTTATTGGTGTTCGGCGGCGTGTTTTATTCCCCTATAACCATTCATGGCCGCCACTTGTCGCTATCTATCAGTGGTGCTATCCTGTTGTATGTTGTTTAGCAGGGGATGAACCGGATTTGAAGAATGCTATGACTGCTCCGAATGTATTACTCATCATCTTAGATACCCAGCGCCGCGACCGCCTTTCTGTTTATGGCCACCAGCGCGACACATCACCCGCATTGGCGGATTTCGCCGCCCGTGCTACGGTCTTCGAACGCGCGATTTCGCCCGCCCAGTGGACTGTGCCCGCACATGCTTCGTTATTCACAGGGCTTTATCCCAGCACTCATGGCCTAACCCAAGCCAATGGCCGTTTAACGGATGACTTACCCACACTGGCGGAAATTTTACGCCGGAATAATTATCATACAGTTGGTTTTTGCAATAATCCGCTTGTAGGTGTGCTAGATAATGGCCTGCAACGCGGTTTTAACGAGTTCTATAATTACGCGGGCGCCGCCCCTAATCGTCCCGTTGATATTGCCCGCAGCCGCGCCCGCCGCGCTGTCGCCATGCGTTGGCGGCGATTTGCCCATCGGGTGAGCCAGCGTTTCGCCCATTCTGATGCGCTGTTCCGCCTTTCGCTCACCCCCGCGCTAGTGGAAATTTGGACGCGCCTTATCAACTATAAGGGTAATACCGCTCGCTCTATAGATGACCTTATCGCCTATTGGGAACATTACAGCGCTGGCGGTCAAGAGCGCCCACTGTTCGCCTTTTTGAACCTTATGGGCACGCATTTACCGTACCGTCCGCCACAAGCATATATCGACAAAATTAACCCCAAGCTCAAGCATGACAAACACGCCTACCGCTTCATGGCGCGCTTCAATGCCGATGCTGCCCGCTGGGCTAGCCCCACCGACCCGCCACTGACTGAGTGGGAACGGGCGGTGCTCGATGATTTTTATGATGCCGAGATTGCTCATCAAGATTATCACGTTGGGCGCTTGCTCGATTATTTGAAACGGAGCGGTGCGCTAGAAAATACGCTGGTACTCATCGCCGCCGACCATGGGGAAGGGCATGGTGACCATGGCTTTGTTGGCCATAGTTTCGTCGTTTACCAAGAGCTTGTGCATGTACCGCTGATTGCCTACCATCCTGACCGCTTCCCGGATGGGCATACTGTCGAGACCAACATCTCCACCCGCCGCCTCTTCCATACGGTGCTGGATATTACTGGCGTGCCCGCACCAACAACGCGCGGTGATGTCCACACGCTATCATTAGCACACACCGCCACCACAGATGAGACCGATAGTGAGGGAGGTGTCGCTTTTGCCGAAGCCATTCCACCGAAAACATTCCTCAGTGTTCTCGAATACCGTAACCCAACCCTGATTGAACGGCTGGCGCTGACGCAAGTGCGGCGTGGCGTTTACGATGGCGAGCATAAACTGGCGATGGTTGGTGGGCAAGTTGAAGGGTTATTTGACGTTTCTCATGACCCGCAAGAAGTTCGGGATATGTCTCATGAACAGCCCTCTACTGTTGCCGCGCTCCAGCAAAAGTTGCAAACCTTTGTCGCCACTGCCGAGAGCCAGCGCGCCGTTGTTGGCGAGCTAACTGTGAGTCAAGAAGTTGAAGATAACCTCCGCGCTCTCGGTTATTTTGAATAGTCACTGATAGGGCGGGGGCGGTGTTGTTGCTGTCCCTGCCTATTTCCCCTTATCTTTTCCCTTAAATTCGCCTCTTAAGCCGCTACAGTGTACAATGGTCGGCAATATCTGCTTTTCTACAGACTGAAGGGGGTAGAGAATGCCTGCACGTTTTTTACATCTGGTACGGCATGGACACTACGAAGCGGATGCTGAGGATGCTTTAGGTGGCGGCCTAACCGATTTAGGACGCGAACAGGCGAAACGTGTTGCAGAAGCGCTCAGCCCATTGAAGATCAACGCCATTTATAGCAGTAGCTTGCGCCGTGCCCGCGAAACTGCGGAGATTATCGCCGCTAAATGTGGCGACCAAGAAGTGCAGCTCTCTACATTGCTTTGGGAATGTGTGCCCACAATACCACCGCGTTGGGCGGCAATTATGGCGGAATTGGCCAAACAAGACCCCGACTATGCGCCGGAGCAAATCGCCGAAGACCGCAAACGTGCTGACCGCGCTTTTCAACAATACTTCCGCCCGACGAATTCTGGTGACGACGTGCACGAGGTGCTAGTAGCGCATGGTAATATCATCCGCTATCTATTGACGCGCGCGCTCGATGTCGATGAGCATGCATGGTCACGCATGGTGGCCTACCATTGCAGCATTTCCCGCGTGTTGGTTGAGGCCGATGGCCAGATGCTGGTAGTTGGCTTAAATGATGTCGGTCATTTGCCTTTTGAAATGCACTCCGACCAGTAATTGCATTCTTAAGCTATAATCAAAGGAAATACTTGTAAGATAATGTAAGACCGTAATTTGAAATAGCGAGGATGGAATGTGGGCGTTCGAGTGATTTACCTAATTCGTAACGGGCAATACGATCGCGAAGCACTAGACCCAATTGACGAACTCAGTGCGCCACTCACTGATATTGGTCGCGAACAAGCGAGACTGACAGGGCGAGCGCTCAGCCATTTGCCGATACGTTATGCACTTTTTAGCCCCTACCAGCAAATGTTTGAGACAATGGAACTCATCACCGCGCCATTGGGCGATATGGAGCGTCAAGAAACCCACCTTTTACGGCAATACGATTCGCTTTCGCAGGTGCCTGGTTCAACCTTGCACCCTGATATTGTGCGCCATCTGGCGGCCAGCCAAAAGCGCCAGCTAGAAGATGCCTTCACAACGTTCTTCAGCCCCGTAGAAGCGCCGATAGAATTGCACGGAATACTTATTTGCCATGCGAATATCATCCGTGATTTAATTTGCCGCGCTATAGGCGTTAGCCCCGAATCTTGGGCACATATGATGATTAATCATTGTGGAATTAGCACCGTTGCCATTCTTGAAGATGGTTCGGCAGAATTGGTTGGCTTTAATGATGTCAAGCATCTGCCAGAAGAACTACGCACAGAGCATTAAAATATAGCTTTTCTCCCCTCTGTTTTTAAAGTTTCCTCAATTGTTAATACTCAATTCGGTTAATTTTCGGTATTATATAGGTGTAGGTTGAGTTGTTCTGATGCGGAGTTTTAACGTGGACTATTTAGAGTTCTACAAACATTTTCACCTTCTATTGCGCGCGGCTTTGGCGGGGCAACTTTGGGCAGAGGCGCTCGATGCCTTATGTGCGCTTGCGGTGCTGTATGTGGATAGCGAACGCCATGATATGGCCGCGAATGTATTGGCTGTGATACGCAACCACCCTTACACGCCGGATGATATTCGCAACCAGGCGGAAGACCTGTGGTTAGAGCTAGAAAGCCGCATTTGCCCGCGCGTACTCGCCGATGCGCAGCAGTATGCCCTAGAGCATAATCTAGAGCAGGTCATTGCCGAAGTGCTTACCATTGTTGATTAATACCGGCATTAGCACTGCCACTTCGTTTTCGCAACCCCCAGTTTAATGACACCTCACCTTTTTGCTTGTTACATTTGTCACAAGTGATTTAAACGTTTTAGTCCTATCATGGTCATGGTTGTTTGGTAGCTCAAAAAGGAGCGGTCCATGACCCCTGAGATGTGGGTAACGCTACTTATTTTCGGCGTGGCGATTATACTCTTCATCACTGAATGGGTTCGCGTCGATATTGTTGCTTTGGGCGTTGTTATCGCCCTAGTTATCACCGGCATTCT
>DAOTWU010000348.1:0-10654 GCA_034435735.1 Anaerolineae bacterium
AGCGCGGCATTGCCCACACCTTCTGGATATTGCCAAACATGAACTAACAAATCCTGAATAGAATGCCATTCTTCACCAGATGTGCACATATAATGCAGCAAAGAAAATTCAACAGGGGTTAATGTAATTAAGCGTCCTTGTAATTGGACCTGATAAGTATCTGGGAAGAATTCAATAGTATCCGGCATGCTCTCTAGCGCTTGGGTGGATTGAAGGCGTCTAATATGCGCTTTAATACGAGCAATCAACTCACGGATAGCAAACGGCTTACGCAAATAGTCATCACCGCCAGCATTTAATGCCCTAGCGGCACTTTCTGGGGAAGATTGTCCCGTAAGAAAAACGATTGGGGTATCTTTGAACTGAGGCATTTGCCGCAATTGTTCACAAAAAGTAATGCCATCAATCTCTGGCAATCCCACATCAAGCAGAATAAGGTCTGGATAGACATTATCTAATAGTACTTTCGCCTCTCGCGCACAACCAGCAGCGAAAACCCGATACCCCTCATTTGACAAGAGCCGTTGAAGTAACTCTAAAATAGCGGCATCATCGTCAACGATGAGAATTTTATACATAGTCGCCACCCACTTCGAAAAACAACTATTATTAGTATAGTTGCATAATCAACGGCTGTGGGTGCAACGTTATGAAAAATTTATGAATTTTTATAACGTAAGATTACCCGGTGGACGAAAACATATAGCCCACACCGTGCACTGTACGGATATATTTTCGCCTTGGGTTAAGCTCAATTTTGGCGCGCAAATTGCGCACGTGTGCCCGTACAAGGTCTGGATCGCCGGTATTGGGTGGATAATCCCATACGACTTCTAAAAGCTGGTGCAAAGTTTGTGCTTGATCCACATTCTCCATGAGATGGCGTAAGAGGCGATGCTCTGTCGATGTTAATTGAATACGATTGCCTACGACTTCAGCCTGATAGCTATTGGAATCGAGGACAAGGCCGTCAATTTCAAGAATTGCGTTTGAGGCGGTATCGCGCATCCCGCGCCTTAACAAAGCATGGATGCGTGCACGCAATTCAGATAGCTCAAAGGGTTTAACCACGTAATCATCACCACCAGCATCTAGGCCGTTCACAATATCATCTGTACTTCCTTTTGCAGTAAGGAACAAGATGGGTAAACGGATATAACGGGGGTCTCTGCGGAGGCGGCGGCAAACCTCTAAGCCATCAATACCGGGCATAATAATATCAAGGATGAGCAAGTCTGGCGTTTGTTCTGCAATGACCTCTAAGGCTTCTTCACCTGAACTAGCAAGCCCAACCTCAAGTCGCTCTCGGCGCAACACGCGCTCTAAAGTTCCTAAAACTTCCGGGTCATCATCTACAGCAAGAACGTAAGCCATCTGTTACTCCAATAAACTCAAAGGTTAAATTAATGGTTTCATTCTATTATAACTATAGTTGCGATTTTCGATAAATAGCCCTACACCAATTCCATGCCATGTAACTCTGACCATGATACGGCGGGAAGAAGAATAACAAAGTGAGCGCCATGCCCAGCAACATCCTCTAAATTGATGCTGCCGCCAACTTGTTGCACAACCTGAGTGCAGATATGTAGCCCTAAACCTGTACCCTCGCCAGGGGGTTTAGTGGTGAAAAATGGCTTGAAGATTTGCTCTCGTAAATGTTGGGGGATGCCAGGCCCATTATCCCAGATGTCTACTCGTATTTGTTGGCTATCGCCAAGATAAGCTGCCCTTAAGCCTATTTCCGCCTGATTTTGACCGGATAATGCATCTCTTGCATTCAATAACAAATTGAGCCAAATATCTTCTAACTGTCCTTTTACAGCCAATACTGGCGGCATGGGATCATCGGGCAATTCTACAACCAGGCGGATATTGCTATGCTCGATATGGGTTTTAACTAGAGCAAGCACCCCTGTGATGGTGTCCAGAACATCAATAGGCACACTGGGGGTTTCTTCATCGGTAGAGCGCACAATGGATAAAAGTCGTCTGGCAACGCTGGCTGCCCTTTTTCCAGCGCGGATGATAGCCTCTAATGATGCATATTCCAATGAGTCTGGGTCGGCTTCTTGTTGTAAAAGCTCTGCATCCACAATAATGGTTGTTAAGGGATTGTTGATTTGATGCGCCACAACGGCAGCCAATTCTCCCATGGCAGAGAGGCGAGCAGATTGCACCAGGCGGTCTTGGGCTTCATGGAGGTCGGACAAACTGCGCTCTAAATCATGAACAAGATTCGCATTTTCTAGCGCCATAGAAGCTTGGCCAGCTAAAGCCCGCCCTAAATGAATTTCTCGCTCTAGAAAAACACGATTGTTACGAGTATCAGCAAAAAGCACCATGCCGTAAGTACGGCCACGGTTGATAAGGGGCAAAGCCAGAATAGAACGGGCAAAGGCTCTCCTCAATAAGGTTAAACCGCCCGGCGTTGAAATAGAGCCTGATTCCCTTTGCATAATTAACGTCTGAGCATCGAGCATCTCTGTCAAATCGTTGTTCTGTGCAAGACTTAACGCCGGCCCGCGCCGCTCAATCCAAATGCCAGTGCCTGCACTGGCCTGCAAGATGAGGGTTTGCTGGTCATCATGATAAGTGGCTAAGTCACACCAATCTGCACCCAGTATCTGGGCAATATCATGAGCATATTCCTGTGGCGAACGACCGATAACATTGGTCTGGTCTTCCGTCGCCAACATATCAACAAGGGCCTGTAAGCCAAGATTGGACGCAGTGATTGTTTTACCTTGTACGGGGCGCATTGTGGGCGCATTCACATAATAAGCAATAATTGCACCTAGTGGTTCGCCATCAGTTTGCAATGGTAAAAACAAAAAGGATTCAATGCCTTGATTGATGCCAAAGGGGGGCTGCTGCTGCCCAACCGAAGCCCAAAATGGTTTCCCCGAAGTCAATGATTCATAATAGCCGGGATGGGCTTTTAATTTAGTGCGGGGACCTCTTGCAAAGCGCCAATTTGCACGACGGTGTAAGGCAAGTGTATAAAGGCTGTTTTCTTCTCGCTCCCAAACCAATATTTCAGTCCAATTGATTTTCAAAATTTTGGAAAATTGCTCACAGATATTGAGCAGCACATTCTCTAGAGACAAGTTGGAGTTAACAACACGGCTGGCTTCAACCAGCATCTCCAGCTCTCGCGCCCAGAGCAAGCTTTCCTCATGCACCCGCGCATTTTCGAGAGCGATAGCGGCATATGATGCTAAATCTAGCAATAGATTTTGATGGTGAATATCAAAAACATCTTCTTTTTGCTTGTTGTTAACGCCTAGAACCCCGATAGGAATGCCTTTGAGCAGCACAGGCACATACAGCAAAGAATTAACATAATATTCTGTTTTGAGCTTTTGGGGACCTTGTGCGCCAATCAATGCAGGCTTGCCAGTATAAAACACATCCCCCGCCAAAGAATCCTCTGTTCGAATGCGGAAATTCGCTGCTGTTTCTTGGTCAACGCCAGCGCGAGCACGCAAATATAGCGCACTGCCCTCTTCATCTGGCAAGAGAAGCATCGCTTCTTCCGCGTCAGTCAAGCGGCGGGCGGCTTCCACCACACGTTGCAAAACGACGTTGTAATCCAGAACTTCGGTTAAACTTTTACTGAGGGCAAGCAGCGCTTCTACTTCCTCAATACGGCGACCAGCCACCAAACGATTGGTTTCCTGTTGCTTATCTTTGGCTGCCGAAGGGCGCATCGCAATAACCTCTGAAATGGTTTTAACCACGGTTTCGCGGTCAAATTCACGAAGCACCCAGAAATTGCTATCTTCACATATACCATCAGGGTCGAGAAGAATAATATGCTGAACGAGCCGCAAACCAGCAATGAGGTTGTAGATAGGTTCATCCCCGCTATGAATGCGTACATCAATCAGCAACATATCATAGCGCTGTAACCGAAACATATAGAGCGCATCACGATAATTAAACGCATGAGATAGGGATGAAGCTTCTTTAGCTAGTGCATTGTTGATTTGCTCAATTAAATCATAATCACCAGCAATGATGAGGATATTTCGTTCAATCATTTATTCATCTTTATCCGGTTTACTTAAACGTCGTAAGCGGGCGGACAAATCATCTTCAACATCTTGTGGTTCAACAGAAGCGACATCGGGTGGGGCTTCTGGGGCTTGTCCAAGTACCCGAACATATTGTGATTCCGCTTGCTCAACATCAGCAATAACTTCCCGATCAATAGCTGCTCTCTTCTGTTGCCTCATAGTACGCTCTTCGGCTTGCTCAAGCGCTGCCTCAAAACGGTCTACTTGAAAGCGCAACTCATCCAACGCCATTTGATGCGCTTTCAAATCTGTAGCCACACGTGCACGACGCTTTTCTGCTTTTTTGAGGCGGGCAATGAGTTCTCGGGCGGCATCAACTTCGCCTCGTGCAAGGGCAGCATCGGCATCAGCATCTAATTGTTGAACCTCCTCATCCAACTGTATAAGTTGTTGTTCAAGATGCTGTTCATGCTGAAGCGCCTGGTCAACACGCTGGCGCAGTTGAAGGAGATGGGATTTCAGCTCTCCTTTTGATTTGATGGAAGGAGAGCGCGATTCACCTAAAATGTTGCGCAAATTAGCGCGTACAAGTACATTTAACTTCTTCAGAAAGTCGCTCATAGGTCTATTTTAATCATAAATCAAGAATTGCACCTGCCATCCCATGATAACTTATAAACCGACATATTAGGTCCACCTAGCGAAGGTGAGGTTTTGCCATGTGTGGTAAAAACAAGGCACAGGCGCGAGTCATCAGGATTATTGCCGGGTATCTGATCAGGAAAGGCCATCAGATAACGCGCATTAGACCTACGCATAAATTCCCATAATGCGTTATCATCGCCCAATAAGGGGATAATTTCTGGGGTTACGAGGCCGGCAATGTCTAGCATGGGACGCGGAGCAAAATAGCCAACTGCACCAATATCATGAATAGCCAATAGTTCATCTGGCGGGATATTCTCGGCAATCCAATGCGCAGCGGTGACCATTTCTTCTTCAATAACTCGCACATCAGAACGATATACACCTGGCCCAATACCCAATGCAAAAACGACGAATATCAGCGCAGTTGTCAATGCCAGCGAGCGTGTCAAAATGCGGCCTAGCTGGTTATAACGCCAACGCAAGACAATATCGGATGTACCAATTACACCAACCACAATTAAGGGCGCAAGCACTGGAATGACATAACGCCCATGTTGGTATGGGGCGGGTAAACGCGCGGCATATACGGCAATAAGTGCCAATGCCCAAAGAAATGGTAATTGGTAAATAAACCATAGACGGCGAGAGGTTTCACGTAGGGTGCGATAAGCAAAAAATAGCATGCCAGGGATGAGCATAATTTGCGCACCAGCTAATAGCGGGCGCACCATCTCCCAAAAACGGCGCGAGAAACTGAAATTAGCAATCACCCAAGCGTTCTGTGCTTGTTTAGCTGCGGCGGTATCTGGCAATAAGCCACCAGTCAACTGAAGGTTCAACAAAAGATAAGGGGAAAGGGTAAACACAAAAATAATGACAGCCGCACCGCTCCAATAGATAAAACGCCGTATATCCTTAAAAGAAGTGATGAGGACTAATCCACCTAACCCAACAATCCCCAACCCTTCTGGGCGGGCTAAAGTGGTGAGGCCGCTAACAAAACCATACACACCACCCCAAATCAATTTTTGACGTAATGGTGCATCAATCTGTTCAGCCTCTCGCCAAACAAGTGCGACGATTAATAAACATAGCATACTGAAAATCATGGTTTCCATGCCGGAAACAGCCGCCCAAATTAAATGCCAGCTGAAGACAACAGCTAGCCCAGATAATAAGGGAAGATAGCGCTGCTTTGGGCGAAGGCGGAATGTCATTCTAGCCGCAATCATCCCAGCACTAGCTAAAGCAACAACTCCCAGAGTATGTGTCCATATGGTGTAATGAATACCCAACTTATAGCCAATGGAGAGCAAGACAGTATATAGAGGAGAAGTTGATGCGGCGCTAGGCTGCCCCGCAACAAATGCCCATTCACCGAGTTGTGCGAGATTTCGGGCATATACCTGATGTATCCAGCTATCATCTAATGGGAAGCCACCACCAGCAGTGGCAATATATATAATCGCCAGTACCAGCGCGGCGATAAAAATGATTATATCAGTTCGGCGATTCGTTTTGTTGAATGGCATAGAGTTTTGCACCATCATATTCAGCAATGAGTTCGAGAAAATCGGGCGGGGTTTCAAATTGCAATGGCAGCGGGATGCCCCCCTCTTCTAATAATACATAATCCACTTGATAGCGGCGGGCGATTTCTAGAATGGCATCTGGCGTTTCATTAGGTAAGGTAACCCCTTCACGCCCTGTGAAATAGTAAAATTGGGCGGGGTCATTAATCATAAGCCGCGCATCGGGGGGCAAGGCAACATCAATCTCAGCATATAACGCAGGAACGCCATTATCTACAACACGGCCATTACTCACCGCTAGCCAACTAAGGGCGAACACAATCAGCAAAAGCCCAAAAGAAAACACTCGCTGAGCAGTGGGTATATGCCAATGACGGCGACGCTTCGCCACTATTGCAATAACATCATCAAGCCCCACTATTCCTAAAGCCGCCCACCATGGTAAAAGTGCGGCAGCGGCATGAAACAATCCCCCACGATAGCCGGGATAAGCGAAGACAAATGTCATGGCAACATGCAAAGCGAGCATATACAGGGTGAAAGCCCTCAAAAAAGGTTCATTTCGGCGACGCCATAGCCCAATTAACATGAGGGGTGCCATGACCACAAAGCCTTCAACAGCGATAAATGTACCTAGATTGTTGGTGAATGCTTCCCAGCGAGAAGACAGCAATAAGCTTATACCTTCGGCGAAAAACTCATCTGAAGTGACAATAGGCGGATAGCTGAACAAATCATCATAACTAGTAAACCAAATGCTCTGCATACCGCCCACGGGCAACGGCGCACCGTTCACACTTATCATGCGCAAAAACCACGGCGTCATGATGAGAAAATAGCCAAGTGTGAATATGATGAAGGGTAAGAAGCGACTGCGCCATGTCCAGCGTTCCCATGGCCAAAATATGACCAGCCATCCAATGAGGAGCAATAAAAGACCGTCGTTGCGTGTGAGGTGACCTAAACCTGCCAATACCCCAGCAAGCAACCAGTACTTAAGAGATGTTCTCCGCTCTTGCGCAATGCCGAGCAATAACAAACAAGCCGCACCAATAAAAGCATAAGGCGCGAATGTATCGGTAGCTCCCCAAAAGCGGGCGAAAAAACCACCTGTGAGGGTTATTAAACCTGCAAGCCACGCATGGCGACGTGTTTGCCCCAAACGCCACCCTAACTGATACCCCAATCCGGCGGTAGCAGCCAACAAAAGCGCTAGAGGCACTTGAGCAGCCCAATACGCATTAGGGGCGTTGAAAAGCCACATCCCCGCAGCAGAAATTAGTGATGTAAGGGGCATCCAATATAAATGTGATGGAGACGGCAAAGTTTCTGGCAAACCAATATAGTTCCACAAATAAGCATCGGTTAAACCCTGCCCATTCACCAAACGCTGGGCGGCATTGAAGTGATAAAATGCATCCGTATAGCTGGGGCGTTGGATGACGCCAAGAGTCAACACGAAAGCGACAATTAACGCAATAACAGTGAAAAGTAATCCTGAGCGATGGCGCGAGTCTCTAAGGAACTGCATAAATTGTCACCGTTCCTTTCGTAAAAACTGGCGTGAGATAATCAGCATCAGCAGGATTCCATTCCCCCCACGCTCGTTCAAAATCACTGTACCAGAGATAATCCGCACCTATTTCCTCTAGAAAATTCTGCCGCCATTCATCGCTAGTCGCCGCATTATAGAACCGTTGAGCTTGTGCAATCTTATCATCAAAACGAGCAGTTTCGATCCAATGCCCCAAAAAAGCACGGCGGCCTGTCATAGCAACCAGCTTCCCACCGCTCCCCGAACCCGACCAATCGAATGTCGTGAGGAATAGCGCATAAGGTTCGGTGTTTTGCTGCACCCACATATAAGCAGCTACCTCATCAGGGGAGCTATAGACCTGTAGGGGTTTTGCATCCTCGGAGAGTTGAACTGTATTAAAGAGGATAAGCGCTAAAGGAGCTAACGCTGCGAACAGGATATATATAGAAAAAACGACTGCTTGGTAACGTTCTGAAAAACGTGGCAATAACACCTTCGCCCAACCATAGGCCGCAAGCACAGCTAATGGTGTTTGAACCCCCAACAAGTAGCGGCGTTGGGTTGGCAACGGCGCATAAAGCAAGGCAGCGACAAGAAACAACCAGAATAACGGCAACCACCAAATATCATCCTGTTTTTCCCCCAGTAAAAAGTGCCGAGCACCAAAGAGAATTGGAATGATAAAGGGCGCATACCCGAAAATATAAAACAGGATATTGGGCGATGCAGTGATATTCTGGCTAACAAAGTCTGCCCAAATGGGGTCCGCTTGCATAGCGACATACTGTGCTAGAACAACAACCCCATAGCCAAATAATGGCAACGCTAGTTTAATAGCCCGACGCCAATGCAAGGTTTTGGCCGAAAAAGTGTGATAAGCCCCTAAAAGAATAACAAGCATCACCAATACAGGTGCGGCATAAGGTTGGATAAAGGCATCTAATTGCAGGGCAAAAGTCATGATGGTTAATGCGCGCCAACCGCCACCACGAGAAAGCCAAGCATCAAGGGCGAGAAAAGCAACAATTTGTAGCAAGATGGCCGCAACAAAATGTGGCATATAAATCATGGCCAAAATGGTGAATGCATCGAAAAGCCAGAATTCTATGGGCGATACTTCAGCAGTTAGCGAGGGGAAAATGAGTAAAACCCAGCTCCACCCAGCGGCAACTGTCCCTAGAAGAAGCACAATCCAACATTCGCGAGATGATGTGAAGAATCGAGCGGCAAAACGCCATAGAGCGAAGACCAGCGCGATGATAAGTATAATTCTGGCAAGGTGATACACAACGGGAAAGCTCAACGAAAATAGCGAGGAGATTGCCCCTAAGCCCACATAGAAACCTTGAACACCATTTAGGCCAATATGGTCTTCATGAGTAAAGAGCAGTCGATAATCCCAATCGCCACGTGCGCCTTGCCACATTTTGGCCATATGGCTGTTATAATCCACCGTGAAGCCACCTGGAATGGGTAATGAGCCATGATACACCCAACCATCTGGCGTAAAAAATATGCCAACTAGATAGGGTATAGTTGTCACTATGGCAACAAGGATGGCAAATAGCCATAAGTTGCGAGGAAATTGCTTCATGTGACTTGCTCCTCAATTACAGCCCTATCCCACCACAAACGGCGCGTCCACCACAACAAAGCAGCCATAATGAAGGGCAAAGGCACATAAACTGATGGGTGCTCAAATTCGCCCTCTACAGTCAGTAAGAAATGCAACCAAGTCAGCACCGTGAGAAGCATTATAGAAAGCACAACAAGCTGTGCGCCTCGACGATAATGGCGAACCATGTAGCTAAAGTAAAATATGATGGCAATGAAGAATACAACATAATGCGGCGTAGCCGTTCTTGGCGCAATCATGTGCGTTGTGAGAAGCGTCCACATAACAACCCACCAGAAGCGTTCAGTGTGGTTGCGCAACAAAACTGTATACCATCCCCATAGCATCACCACAACAAACAAGGCATTCAAGGCAAAAGTAATGATGTCGCCATAACCGCCTATAACGCGCCATTTGCCGCTGATGGGGTCGATGCCTAACCATAGCCAATTCCCCACTACCCATGTTGGGCTACCAATTTCGGTGTAAGTTGGATATAGGCCTAGCTGATAAAACCACTCACCGAACCAGTTCGGCTGCAACAGGAATGAGGCTACCATCATCACACCGAACGTGATGGCAAAAGCCCCGATAAAGCGCCAACGCTTAATGCGTAACGCCCATAGTAAAAGGAATGGCACAATAAGAAACCCCATCTGCGGCTTGATGGTTGAGAGGGCTAAAGCTATTGCGGCAACTGTATCATAACGGCGATAGAACGCCCAGAGGGTGAAAACCTCTAAGAAATAAACTAAATGCCCCGGCTGCCCAAGTATCAAACCGCGTGCAGAGAAATTGAAGATAAGTGTAAAAACAATAAGGCCGCCTAACATCATCGGAGAGGGTCGCCAACGAAAAATATCAAGCAGCAGAAATAACGCCCCAACAAGGCAAAATTCCAATAAGACCATCCAGGCCGCTGATGCCCACGAATAATCCACATGGACAAATGGCCAAACCACAAAAACGGTATAGAAAGGATAGGCAAATAGGCCAGGGTCTTCGCCTTCTATGGCAGCACGGCCATATATACGTTCTTGAATGTTCAAACTAGCCTGTTCGCCATAAGGGTCTAGTCCATCATACCAGTATGAACGAGCACCTTCCCAACGAGACATAAAGTCATTATGGCCAGGAAAAGGGCGCGTCAGGGTATTGTAATGGCCTATAGTCAGCCCAATAAAAAGCGCCAATAATAGTCCAAACCCCATAACGTATAAGCGTGTCGATTTAGTCACAGCGATAGTCCTCTATATCGTGAGGGTTATCATATAACCATATATCCAGGTCATTAAAACGA
>DAOTWU010000349.1:0-2003 GCA_034435735.1 Anaerolineae bacterium
ATATGAGGCGCATCGCGCAGGAATATGCAGATGGCGCAATTAGCCGCGCCCAATTCAACGCGCTTTATGCCCATTACAGCGAAAAACGCACAATCATCGAAAAACTGCTGGAGCGCGTACCCAACAGCGATGCGTGGAAAGCGGCGGCAAGACCAGGGCAAACAACTTTTCTGCGCCAAAGATATGCAGCCAAGCCTGTTTACTACCTCATCTTTGCACATGGCAACCGCTATCCCCTCGCACGGGAAGGGCATTTGCCTCCTGGAAGCACCCAATCCATTTATGACCTATTGCAGACGCTATGGCAAATGAAGCGGAAAAAGGTTGGGGTTGCGCGCAAGCAAATGAAAAACGGCACATGGTTAGTGCTGGCCTCTGGCGAGTTAGCCTATACCATCGTTGTTTTTTCGCTACAGCCTTCCCTGGTGCAAATTGAACTTGTTCGCGACCTACACAATGACTTTGAGCAGGCCAACTACCACGCATTAAAACGTGGGTTATCTTCTGAACGAATGGTGTTCACACAACGAGCGCTTTTAGACGAGACAGACTTAGACTGAAGCCGCTGGCTGGGGCAATTCGTCTAAATCCTCTATTTTTGCCACACAAACCACTCCCGACAAGGCGTAGGCCAGTTGTCCGCCGTTATGTATTGTAAGTGCACTAATGCCCACATTGGCTGGTGGCAGGTCTGCAATGAGTTGAACTTGTGTTGCTGTGGCCATCAAATCAATGCTAAAACGCTGGCGAATTGGTGCGAGGTTCGCCCCACGATAGACACGCAAAACCCCCGTCTCGGCATCTCCTGTTAACACAAAGCGCCCATTACGAGCAAATGCCATTTTACCTATCAAGTAGTGCATCTGTTGGCGATGCTGCGGTACGCCCTGTTCATCTACCATAACGAGCTGGTGGCCGTCCGTGGCAACAGACACCCCACCACGTGCCATAGAAACCTGTAGCGGCAAGCCTATTTCTGGTTTAAGGCCAATATCAAAACTGCCTACAGTTTTGCCATCACGGAACAAATGCAATTGACCACTCAACTCAATGGCGGCAACAGTGCCAGTAATTGCATCAAAAGCCAATGAATGTGGAGACTTCAGGGGTAAGGTGTGCGTCTTATCGCCTTGCTGTATCGCCACCTTACCGCTTGCATGTTCCACATATAAACGCATTGTTCCATCAGGGGCTGTATAGATAGAGAGGTCTTCCCAATGAACAACAGGTAAACAAGCATCATTAGGTGCTTTTAGAGTGGTTAAGTAATCGTTCCATTCTGCTGAGGTGCGGTCAAAGGTCTCTGGCGGGGTTAGCTGGGTATCGCCAAACAATGCGCCATCGCTCAAATTATAGTAGTTAATGGCGTCATTCCGCGTCCATACAGCAAGCAAATCCGGTGTGCCGGGGAGAATATCGAGGTGCTGAATTGCTTGGTTAGATAGGTGAACACGCCAGGCCATAACTGAGCCACACTTGGATAATTTGGGATATATTTGGGATAAATGTACACTAAAAACCCTCCACAAGCAAGCCAGGGGTGTTATAAAGACGCATACTTATGGTTTGTTTTTAGCGCTCTTGGACGACCAAGCGGATGACACCACGCGGCACGGTGATGATATAACGTATTTGTATATCAGCAGTATCGAAAGTGCGCGATTCGAGAACATCGCCCACCAATAAATTATAGAGCGATGGGTCATATTCTGGCTGAATGCCGCTACCATTGCGGTTCAGTTCAAAATGGCCGCCCACACTAGAAGGCACAAAAATGGTGATGTCGCCATTACGCACCACTAAATCGCCAGGGTCGTCAGCAATATTGGGGGCTAAGGGGCTATAAGCAGGCAAAGTCACTAGCGCATCGCCCTGCTGCAAATTGATATTCAAGCGCTCTAATGCCATATCACCCATATTAAAGCTAGCATCACCATCTTCACCAGCAAAGGCAACATCCAACGCGATTTCTGTTGGTAATTCAATGACAAGTCGCCCACGCC
>DAOTWU010000350.1:0-2442 GCA_034435735.1 Anaerolineae bacterium
GAGCAGTACTTGATGTGAGGATAACGTGTGATGGATTTCAAAAACAAAGCGACGAGCATTAACCTGTTCAGCCTGAAGACACCCCAAATGCGCGCCTTTCACCTTTCATGGTTCGCGTTCTTCATTTGCTTCTTCGGGTGGTTTGGCATTGCGCCGCTGATGGCGGTAGTGCGCGAGGAGCTTTCATTAACACAAGCAGAAGTGGGCAATACGATTATCGCTTCTGTGGCGATTACGGTTATCGCGCGGATGCTCATCGGGCGGATTTGTGACCAATTTGGCCCCCGATTGACCTATACATGGTTGCTGGTCTTGGGGGCAATTCCAGTGATGGGCATCGGGTTGGCTTCGGACTATAACTCGTTTTTGCTGTTCCGTTTGGCGATTGGCGTTATCGGCGCATCGTTCGTCATCACACAATATCACACGTCGATTATGTTCGCCCCCAATGTAGTGGGCACGGCCAATGCTACATCTGCCGGCTGGGGCAATTTGGGCGGGGGTGTGACGCAGATGGTCATGCCAATGATTTTGGGCGCATTTTTGGCGCTGGGGGTTAGCGAAGCGCTGAGTTGGCGGCTGGCGATGATGGTGCCGGGTGTGGCCATGCTCATTATTGGTGTGCTGTATTACCGCTACACCCAAGATGCGCCCGATGGCAACTTTGCCGAGTTGCGCCGCCGCAAAGAGATGCCCGCCGTAGAGAAGAAGAAAGGCACGTTTTTAGAGGCTTGTAAAGACCGCCGTGTTTGGGTGCTGTTTCTGGTATATGCAGCCTGCTTTGGCATTGAACTGACAATTAACAACATTGCCGCGCTGTACTTCGTCGATTACTTCTCGCTAAATGTGGCGACGGCGGGGCTAGTAGCGGGCTTGTTTGGTTTGATGAACATTTTCGCCCGTTCGCTGGGTGGCATTTTGAGCGATAAGGCGGGATTGCGCTTTGGCCTGCGGGGGCGCGTGTTCTTTTTAACTCTGGCGCTGATGGGCGAGGGCGTGGCGCTGATTGTCTTCTCGCGGGTGGGGGTGTTGCCGCTGGCCATTATGACACTGATTATCTTCAGTATGTTCGTACAGATGAGTGAGGGTGCTACCTATTCGGTCGTGCCGTTCATTAATAAGCGGGCGTTGGGGTCTGTAGCGGGTATTGTTGGCGCGGGGGGGAACGCTGGCGCGGTGCTGGCGGGCTTCCTGTTCAAAAATGAAGCACTGGCATGGCCACAAGCGCTGTTGATATTGGGCATTGTAGTCAGTGTGGTTTCGGTAACGGCGTTGTTAGTGCGCTTCTCTCCTGCAGAAGAAAAGGCCGCGCGCGAGGAGATGGAACGGCGTTTGGCGGGGCAGGCGTCGCCGCTTACGGTCAATGTAGCGGTTGAAAATTAGTGTGTGACGGAGGGGCGCAATAATGGCCGAGATGATGCAATCCCTTAATGGCTGGACAAAGAGCTATTGCCCCTACTGTGGCGTGGGGTGTGGCTTGTTGGTACAAACACAGGGCGGTAAGGTGCTCAAGGTGAAAGGTGACCCATCGCACCCCTCAAGCTTGGGCGATGTATGTTCCAAACCCATTTACTTACCGCAGGTACTCCATACGCCCGATAGGCTACTTTATCCCCAAATACGGGCGCGGCAAGACGAAGCATTTACCAGAGTATCGTGGGATAGCGCTTTTACACATGTGGGCGCGCGCCTCCGTCAGATTATTGAAACCTATGGGGCGGATGCTGTTGGATTTTATGGCTCTGGTCAGTTCACCACAGAGGACTACTATATCGCCAACAAGTTCGCCAAAGGCTTTTTGGGTACGAATAACTTTGAGGCCAACTCGCGTTTATGTATGGCGTCGGCGGTGGCGGGATATATGCGTGCACTGGGGGCAGACGGGCCGCCGCCGAGTTATGACGACATCACCCTAGCCGATTGCTTTTTATTGATTGGCACTAACACAGCCGATTGCCATCCTGTTGTGTTCCAAAAGATACGACGGCATAAGCTGGCCAATCCTGATGCGGTCAAGGTGATTGTCGTAGACCCACGCCGCACCCGCACCGCCGCCATTGCTGACCTGTATTTGCCCGTTCGGGCGGGGAGCGATACAGCGCTGTTGAATGGCATTTTGTATGTCCTGATAGAGCGCAGGCTAATTGACGAACCATTCATCGCCGCTCATACCCGCGATTTTGCACAAGTGGCTGAGGCGGTGCGGGCATATCCCCCAGAGCGCGCGGCGGCCATCTGTGGCATTGAGCCACAAGCGATCATTGAGGCGGCGCTAATGATTGGGCAGGCGCGGGCGTGGCTGTCGTTTTGGAGTATGGGACTGAACCAAAGCACGAACGGTGTACAGAAGAACCAAGCGCTCATTAACCTGCATTTAGCGACGGGACAAATTGGCAAGGCGGGCGCTGGCCCCTTTTCCCTAACAGGCCAACCCAACGCAAT
>DAOTWU010000351.1:0-2184 GCA_034435735.1 Anaerolineae bacterium
CCCGCATTTGGGCAATGGTATAGAGTGAACGGACTGGCGTATTTTGGGCTTGCGAAAGGGCGGCAACGAAAATCATGACGAGGATGACTGCGCTTGCAATCCACAGATGACGGCGGTTTTTCAACATCAATAGCGCTCCTGCACTCAATTACACCTAAAGTATCGTTATATCAATAGTAATTATATCATGTTGTGTGGGAATTACCATTAATATCCGCCAGTAAATGCTGTTTAATGGAGAAAATAGTTATGTCGAGCGTTGCCCCATGTCATGGTTGTTTTACGAGGGTTTCACCCTCGCGCTCCCACAAGGGGTTAGCTGAAATTTTTCAGCCGCCCCCTTGACCCCGTTGGGCGAACGCCCTCGCTGCGCGAGTGGCCTTCGCAAATGGGATAAAGGTGAACTCAGCGCTGGGGATGGAGTGGGGCGATAAGTCATTCTAGCGCTAAGTTGGTGCATATCCCCTAACAGGATTTTTAAGGACGGCAGTCCTTAAAGCGGGGGTTTGGGGGCGGCCTGCCCCGTAAATACAAGGCGCTCCGTGATGGGAGCGCCCGTTGTCTGTCTGGTGGGTTTTAGGGCAGTAGCGCCCTGCCCGTGCGGTATTGTTCGGCACGTAAACGCTGTGCCCATAGCGGCGTCTCGCCCGTTGCAGGTAACTCCGTCACTTGCGAGAGCAGGAAGGAGATAGTGGGCGTTGGCGCTGGAGGTGGGTCATCCACAGGCGCATTGCTGACGATTGGCGTCGGCGTGGGTGACGCGGGTTGGTTAGCGCGCACTGTCAGCGTCGCCGTCGCTGTATCTGCGCCCCCGCGCGACGTGGGCGAAGTCACCGCCGATGTGGTGCTGGTGAACACGCCCGCCGTTGGGCTGGATGCAGTCAAGCGCAGCGTACAAGTGGCATCAGGCGGCACATAGCCGTTGCTCACCGTGATTGTGCCACCAGCAATCGTGACATCTGAGGCGCGGAAAATGCAATTGGGGTCACCGCCCACAGTAAAGGTCGCGCCCAAAGTCAGCCCTGTATTATCACTGAAGGCGATGCCACTCAAACCATCCAGCGTGTTGGTATTGGTGATGGTATAGGCCAGCGTGCTATTTTGGTTAATGTTGACCGTCGCGGGAGAGAAGCTTTTGTCTATCTGCGGCTCGGCGGGCAAATCAACCTCTAAATCGATGAAAATACGGTCTTCGCCGCCACTGCCATCATCCAGCACAATCTCCATACCATCCAGCCAGCCATCGAAATTGGCCGCCCAGCCGCTGCCCGTGCCGAACGAAATCGAGTAAATCGTCATCGGGCGATAGTCAATTGTCGTGGTCAGTGGATTGGGCGTGCCCGTACAGTTGCCCGCACCGCCGAACCACGTCTGCGATGGGACGTTGTTCCACGTGAACGGAGCGGTCGTCAGGTCTTGCAGCGTGGCCATTGGCCCAACGCCGCCACCAGCCGCCCAACCAAACTGGGTACAGGCGTGGCGTGTCTCGTGGAACGTAATCTCATTCGTGGTCACGCTCCCGCTAGCATCGGCAGTCCACTGTAGCCAAGTATTGGCCGCACCATTGAGATTATTCGCCCAATAAGGCTCGCCAGAGAGCATCGCAGTGCGCCCACCGCCAGCATCTGCCCAGATGTTGACATACCAGTTCGGCAATGTAGGCGGGGCAATCGGGTCATCGTTATAGGTGTACCACGTAATGCTGCGCAAATCGCCGATGGTATAGGGGCTGCCCGTGCCGAGAATGGTCTCTGGGATGAAGTAAATCTCGATTTTGCCGGTATTGGTCGCCACCAACGGCGGCTCTAATGATTGCCACGCACCAAAGCCCGCTGGCACTGGCGCCGGAGCGGGTGGCACGGGATAAGCCGCGATATTGTCGCTGGCGTCTTCGGTAACAGAGAGGCCGGAGTAGATGAACACCCCAGGGACGGGGTTATACGGGACGGCGGCAGCTGTGGTATTGAGAATATCATCCTCATACAAGACCACCACCGCGGTCATATCTGCTTGCACTTGGGGCAATAGCAACAAGGCTAACAGAACAATGCTCAGGCGTAGTGTGAGAGTGCGAAGCCGCATCAATCCCCCCGCAAATTTCAATGTAACGACTTTTTAATTATAGACCATTTCGGCAGGTTAAAAAGTTATAAAAGGAAAACTTTACACAAGCAACGCGCCCCC
>DAOTWU010000352.1:0-6672 GCA_034435735.1 Anaerolineae bacterium
GATGACTATTTCGCTGTGTATTTTGATGGTGAACTTGTCGCGGAAGCTACCGATGAAACGTTCAGCAGTGGCGTCGCTGGCTTTGCCATTACCAGCTTTGTAGAGGGGCAGCCTATTGAAGTGGAGTTCGACAACTTGCGCATTTGGTCGGCAAGTACGTCTGGCAGCAGCAACCAACCGCCGCCCGCGACAGTTGCGCCACTACCCACGACCGAGGGCGGTGATAGTGGCAAAGGCGGTAATACTGAGCTTGACCTCACTAGTTTAGCCCTGCCCATTGATATTGTCTCTATGGTAGAGCGATTCACACCCTCTATTACTATTGAGCGCGTTTTAGACCGCGTCACTTTCGATGCGGCGGAGGATTGGCGGGCGGCAGAAGATGCCGAAACGACTTCGATTTTGCAGGTGGATGCCGAGCAGGGTGTTTACTATATCAGCACTGGGCCGCTCAATGGCTTGAACTTCTGGACAACCAACACCACCACCCATCGCGATGTGGTCATCACTGCCGAAACTGAGCAGCTTTCGCCAGAGCTGAATAACGGCTATGGGTTGGGCTGCCGCGTGGATGAAGATAGTGGCTACTTCTTCCGCATCAGTGGCGATGGCTACTATTCTATCACCCGCTACGGGAACAATAGCTTCACTTCCTTAGTGGACTGGGCACAGTCTGATGCCATCCATCAGGGGCAGGCGCAAAACGAAATCACCATCGTTTGCGTTAGTGACTATCTGGCGCTGTATGCTAATGGCCAACTCCTAGCCGAAACCAATGATAGCCTGTTGACAGAGGGTAACGCCGCCATCCTCGCTGCGGGTTATGATAATACGCCCATTAGCGTGACGTTTGACAATGTTGTGATTATGGCCGCCTCTAGTAAATAGCGCCTCAAAATGGGGATGGGCGCAGTGCTCATCCCCGCTACGTTGCGTTAGCTGCCCGTCGGCATCCCGCAGGGTACATCCTCGCCGCATTTCTGCTATAATGCGCGTTTGTTCGCATCATGGGAAAAGTCCGTGAGGGTGCATTATGCGTATTCCGGGTTGGTTATTGGCGATTGGTGTTGTGGTATTTCTTTTTGCCACCGCCATTTGCTCTATCATCACGTTCAGTTTTACTCGTCAGGCCGTCATCGACCTGCAAGCCGGCAGTGGCGTCGTTGCCGAAAGCCCATTTGAAGCGATTCAGGTGGCGCTGGGCTTCACCGACCCGCTGGCCATCTCTACGCCAGCCGTTAACATCACCATACCCACCCTGACGCCGACCATCCCGCCAACCGCCACACCGCGCCCGACCAATACGCCACAAGCCAGCGGCGTCATCGCCACGTTGCCGCCCCTTGCCACGGCTACGCCTGTGCCAACCGCCACCGAAGCTACCGTACTGAGCGAAATTGAGCCATTAGACCCGCGCCGCTTCACCATTTTGGTGATGGGCATTGACCAGCGCAGCGCTGTAGAAGACCGCGGCCCCTTCCGTACCGATACCATGATGCTCATCAACGTTGACCCCATCCGCAAGAGCGTCGGCGTCATCTCCATCCCGCGCGACTTATGGGTGACCATTCCCGGCTTTCAGCCAAACCGCATCAATACCGCCAACCAGATTGGCGAGGCCAACGCCTACCCCGGCCTGCATCCTGGCCCCGCGCTAGCTGCTGCCACTGTCGCCCATAATCTGGGCATTCATGTGGATAAATATGTTCGCATCAATTTTGACGTGTTCACCCGCGTTGTGGAGACGATTGCGCCCGATGGCGTGGAGATTTGCGTCACCGAATATATTGATGATCCCGATTATCCCGATGCTGGTTATGGCTATATTCACGTCACCTTCCAGCCTGGTTGCCAGATTATGCACGCCGAACAACTGCTGCAATATGCCCGCACCCGCGCCACTGAAGGCGGCGACTTTGACCGCGCCCGCCGCCAGCAACAGGTACTCGACGCCTTGCGCCGCCACGTCCTCAGTTTGGGCGGCTTGACCAACCTCATCGCCCAAATTCCCACGCTGTGGACTGAACTCAGCGGCAGCTTCCAGACCAACCTCACCCAGTCCGAAGTGATACGGCTGGCGCAACTCTTGACCGAAGTCCGCGATGAGGATATTCACATGGGCGTCATCAATAACCTGTATACCACGCTGGGCACAACGCCAAGCGGCGACCAAATTCTCATCCCCAAACAGGACGCCATCACTTTCCTGATTGAGCAGACTTTCTTCCCGCACTTGCTGCCCGATATTGCCGAGCTACACGCCCGCGCCCAACGCGAAAACGCCAGCATTGTCGTCTTCAACAATACCGACATCACTGGCCTCGCCAGCCAAACCGCCGAGTGGCTCACTGGGCAGGGCGTCCTCGTCACCGACGTGGGTAACGTGCCCAACGCGCCTAACCAGCCGACCTATATTCAGGTCTATACCGGCAAATACTGGACAGCGCGCTGGTTGGCCGCCATTCTCGGCTTGCCCCCAGAGCGCATCCAGCCCGGCGCCGACGGCCTCACCACCCGCGATGTGATGCTCGTTGTTGGGCCAGATATTTACGACTACACTGGCCTCACGCCTTAAAGGTGTTACCGTCACCCGTGTTGAAAATGCTGCCGCTGATATTGCCGCTGGTGTTGATGTTGATATTGCGGTTGCTGTTGGTGTTGCTAATGCTTTGATTGGGCGCTTCATCCGCATGCGCTGCCAAAATGGCCGCCACTCGCTGGCGTAGTTCCGCCTGTTCGTCAAGCAAATCTTCAATCGCTGCTTCCAGCGCGATGAGCCGCTTGTCATCTTCGGGGTTGCTGGCCAGCTTTTGTAATGTCGCCGCCGCCTGCTTCTTAAGCGGCTCGCCCAGCACCTCCCACAGCGCCTGCGCCGCGCCTGTGACCGCTGCCGCGCCCGCTTGCCCACCGGCTGCCAGTAGCGACGGTAGCGCCCGCGCCAACAGCCCCACGGTGCGGTTGGCCAAGTTAGGGGTATCATTTGGTGGTGTGTTGCTCATATGCATCTCCTCCTTATTCACAGCCACATTGTTTCATATCTCGCTTGATTTGGTCAGGCATCCACTTTGGTTTGCGGCGGTAGTATTGGCGCGCCAGGCGGTAATGACGGCAGGCCTCATCATAGCGGCGGCGGCTTTTGAGGAATTGGGCATAATAAAATTGGGCGTAATGGTCGCGTTCATCAGCGTTTATGGCCGCCTTGAATGCCGCCTCGGCTGCGCTATCCTGCCGCTTTTTGGCGTAAATTTGCCCCTGCAAAGTGTAAAGCGAAGCACGGTCTTTGCCTTTTACATGTTGTAGGCCGCGCCCCAGTATCTCCAACGCCTCGTCAAAGCGTTTGAGGTCCTTCTCCATCAGGGCCCAGGCTTGATAGGTAGCTGCGTCAGAGGGGTCGGCTTGGACGCCGCGTTGAAAGAGCTGACGGGCCTCGTCAAAGCGTTTATCTCTTTTCGCCCGTAAAGCCGCCACTTGGTAAACCACCGCATCTTGCAGCTTGTGCCGCTGGATGACCCCCAGCGCTTCTTGGTGCAACGCCCGTGCCAAGTCGTTGAGGTGCTGGCGCTCTTTTTCATCGCGGGCTTGTTTGGCGTCCTGTTCATAGGCCAGCGGCAACATGGTCAATAATTTGCGCTCTGGTGTTTTGGGGTTTTCGTCACAGCGGGCGGCAACCGCTTCGAGAAGCGGGGCATAAACCCCCTCAGTCAGGTCATAGCCAAAGCGCTCTGCCAGCAATGTACAAGCGACACGGGCGATGATCGCATGGCGCGTCATCAGGCGCGGGCCGCTCTCCTTAAGTTCAATCAGCTCGCCATCAAGGTCTGTCCGTAGTAACTGCATCACGCTGATCATGCTGCCCGTATCGTCGCGCCTGCTCGTCAAGGCCTTGAAAAATACCTCCCGCCCTAGCCAAAAGCCGAAGCGATGCACCGCCGCTAACAGGGCATAGCAATCGAGCAGCAAGTCACCCTTTTCGTGCTTTTTCACATCCTCCAGCACGCTGAGGACAATTCGCTGAAAATCGCCGTCGTGGTGCACCTCCAACATAGCGGGCAAAAGCTGGCCATCTGCCGCCCATGTATCGCGATTCATGGCGTTTTCATAGCGGTCTAACAGGCGGCGGATGCGTTCCTCATGGCTATCTAGCTTCTCCAGTGCGCCCAGATAGTTACGCGCTTCCAGCCGCTTGATGATGGCATCAGCTTCTTCATAGGAGAGTTTGGTAATGGTGAATTCGCGCAAGCCAGAAATTTGGCTGGTCTCGTTAAGAGATCGCCATTCAAAGCGCCGTGCCGCCATCAAGGTATAGAAGGGCAGTCCCGCCCGTCGTAAGCTTTTGACCAGCTTGGCGATGTCTTCTAAGTGGAGATGAGCATCATCGAAGCATAGAATTGGTGGCTTTTCAAATTGGCGTTCGACCTCCTGTAAAGTGAAATCGCTTTCAGCTATTTCGTCATACCAGAAGACGGGATGGTCTGCCTCGGCCAAGTTCCACGCCAACCGCATGAGCAAGGTGGTTTTTCCCTCACCACTAGGCGCGAGGATGATGGCGTTACGGTAGCCAGGGCCGTCAGCGCCAGTGAGGTAGGTGTGTATCGCTTTGTAGATGTCGCGCGGGGCGTCGTCCTGCTTGGCAATGTTGGCCCAGTTGGGCTGTGCGCCGTCGTAAAAGGCGTCTGGGCTGCCCTTACGATATTTTTCACGCTGTTCGGCGCTCAATTCAATGAAGTTTAGTTGGTGTTGACGGTTAAAAATAATGGTATTGTTGTCACCAGTGTTGAAAATAGAGTATTTGATGTCTTTGCCGCTAATTTCCATTGAGATAGATTCTCCAGCGCAGGTAGTAACTTCTTTGATTATATAACAAAAACAGGCGGCCTAACAAAAGCCGCCTGCTTAAGTATAAGTATGGTAACAATGCCTTTAGTCGCGGCTGCCCAGCAAACGCAGGATGAACAGGAACAGGTTCACAAAGTCCAGGTACAGCATCAGCGCGCCCAAGATGGCCATCTTGGTGGTCAAGTCGCCACTGGCTTCAATCTCTGGATTAGCGGCCATGTTCTTGATTTTCTGTGTATCCCACGCCGTCAGCCCCAGGAACAGCACCACGCCGAACAGGCTGATGACAATGCTGAAGCCATCACTAGGCATGAACATATTGAGCACTAACGCGATGACGAGGCCAATTAGCCCCATCACGAACAGGCTGCTATAGCGCGAGAGGTCAATGTTGGTGGTCATGCCGATAATGCTCATCACGCCGAACATGCCCGCCGTAGCGAAGAACGCGGTGTAAATCGTGCCTAGTTCATAAGCGTAAAAGATGAACGAGAGCGTTACGCCATTCATCACGGCGTATAAGAAGAACATACCCGCGGCCACCGTTGGCGAAAGGCGGTTCATCGCCGCCGAAATGCCAATCACTAGCCCCAGTTCGATGATAATCGCAATCCAGAAGAAGCGGGCGGCGGTGGCCAAAAGTTCCACGTTGCTACCAATATAGGCCGCTACTAGCGCCGTTACTAACAGGCCGAAGCCCATCCACATGTACACCAACCGCATCAACGGGCGAATTTCTACGCGCGGCACTGCTGGTGCAATGGGCACATTTTCACTCTGATTAAAAAATGACATGTTGCCTCCCTAAAAAGGACTAAACTACTGCTATCTTTATAATACACTGAAAAACCTATTCTGTACCCCGAAATATGAGGGGTTATAGGCCTTCATAGGTTTGAATGCGCTGCCGCCACTCGTCAGGAATGGCGATGGTGGTCTCGGCTATGTAGTCATAGGCCACCATGACCGTTTTCGCCGTCGCACAGATGGCGTCTGCCTCTCCCTCACGGTGCCGCATCAGCACATACTCAAAATCGAAGCTCTTACCGCCCAAACGGCTAATCCGCGTCCAGACCGTCACACGATCGCCAAAAGCCACTGGCAGCTTATAGTCGCACTCTGCTCGCGCCAAAATGATGCCGAAATGCTTCCAGCCGTCCCCTGCTTGGCTATTCCAGCCGCACACCTCAGCGATATAGACAATCCGCGCGTGTTCGGCATAGGTGAGGTATTTGGCGTGGTTCAAATGCCCTAGCGCGTCTAAATCGGCAAAGCGCACAGTGATTTGTGTGGCATGGTGAAAGCCTTCAGGATGTGTCATGATGCCAGACCTCCTATATGACGAATATGCTCCAAAATAGCCCGCGCCCGTGCCTCCCATGTATAGTGCTCGAACGCGCATTGTTGTGCCGCCACGCCCAGTTTCTCGCGCAGTGCTGGCTCGTCGTGCAGCCGCTGCAAGGCCGCGCGCATCGCTTCTATATCAGAAGGCGGCACGAGTAGCGCATTCACCTCGTGCTGCAAGACATCCTCCCACGAGGGTAAATCGCTGGCGACAATCGCACCACCCGCCGCCATATACTCGAACAGCTTCAATGGCGAAGCGTAATAAGCGAAGTGTTCTGTCCAAGGTAGCGGCATGGTACATACATCGAAAGCGCGCAAATATAGCGGGATTTCTTCCGGCGGCACTTGATCAACCAACAAGAAGCGCTCTGCTGGTTGCCCATGCTCTAGCCATTCCTCACGTAGCGCCATAGCCGTTTCCGTTGGCCCGCCAACCAGCGCCAACGTCGTTTCATCGACCTGTGCCGCCGCTGCCAATACGATGTCTAC
>DAOTWU010000353.1:0-3317 GCA_034435735.1 Anaerolineae bacterium
GGCGTCCATGTCGCGGTTGGTGTGACGCTTGGCGTCCATGTCCATGTCGGTGTGACGGTGAACGTTGGCGTATAGGTCGGCGTTGGTGTGCGTGTTGCGGTTGCCGTTGGCGTCATGGTCGCCGTTGGCGTCGCCGTAGCCACAGGCGGCACAGTAGCCGTCGCCAATACGGTGGGCGATGGCGGACTGAGCGTCGCTGTAGCTGCTGCGGGTTGTGGTGTGCCGCTTTGCTGTGTACCTGTTGGCGGCGTAATAGGCTGCTGCGGGCTATTATCTGTGATGAGCTTCAGCAGTGCCGTGTAGTCGTGCGCGCTATCCTGTTGGGCTTGGTAGGTTAAAACCGTTTCAGCCTCTTCTAGAAAAGCGTCTATCAAGACATTATCGCCATTGACCAGCAAAACCAAATCTTCAGTGGTGACCAGCAGTTCATCGATGGCATCCTGCGAAAGCCGCCCCAGCGCATTCAGCCGCACCACTTCATCCAAACGGGTTTGCGCAATTTGTAGATAGGCGTCTTCAAAGCGCCCGATGAGATTGGCGAAAAACAGGATGATACTCTCCCATAGGCGCTTCACACCATAGAGCGCATCCCCCGGCAGTGCATCTGCCGACGCTGCGACCACGCCCGCACCGCTGGTGAACATCACCATAAAAGCCAGAATAAGCCCCGCCGCCAGCTTGCTCATCGGTAGGGCGAGGCGGTTGAACAAGATAACGCGGTTTTGCTGTTGTTGCGGGCGATAGTGTTGACGGAACTCCGCTTGCAAGCGTGCGTCTAGTGCATCTACCGCTTCTTGGGGCATCGCTGGCGCATCGAGGCCAGATGTCAGCAAGATAAGCTGTAAATCGCGCCGCAATTCATCGGCATAAGCTGGGTAGCGTTGCAAGCAGGCGTCAATATCTGCAGCGCCGCTGAGCACTGCATCAATACAAGTATCTAGAACTGCTTCGTAGTGTTGTAGGCGTTCTTCGTTCACGATAATCCCGCCATAATAGATTCAACATCAAACCCAGCCTCTTCTAAGCGGCTGGCGAGCGAACGCAGGGCGCGGTGTTGAAGCGCTTTAATGGCATTGGGCTTTTTGCCCATCACCTGTGCGACTGCGTCAATGCGGTAACCCTCAATAAATCGCAAGATAATAACCTGTTGCTGCTCTTCCGTTAATGCGGCAATGGCCTGCCGCAACGCCTGCGCTGCATAATGGCGCATCATCTCGGCATCCATGTTTGGCGTTACCGCCAATGGTTCAGCGTTTACGTCGCTTTCTGCTGGCCGTCTTTCCACCCGTCGATAGTGGTCAATAACGCGAGCATGTGCAATGCGATATAGCCAAGCGATGAATGGTTTGCCGCGCTCACGATATTTCGGCAAATCGCGCAGGGCACGGGTGAAAACATCTGCCGTTAAATCCTCCGCGAGATGATTATCATTAACGCGGTGGTAAATATAACGGTGTATGGTTTGCACATGCGCCCGATATAGCGCGCCGAAGGCTTCAGCATCCCCTTGCTGTGCCCGTTCTAATAAACGTTTCTCTTCAACGCGGTCCAAAATAAACTCCAATGTTTAGTAACCGTGCGGAGCGCGTTGTCTAATGCGTATACCGCTTCGCACGGGAAAAGGTTACGACCTAATAACCTTTTTCATAGGCTGAGTTTTCATTTTGCAGCACAAATCGCCCTGTCAGGGCATTGCACTACCCCTAGCGTACAGTATAATCGCTAAAGATAACGATAATTTTAGCGAATTGTAAAATCAGGCCAAAAGCATTGAAAGACGAAAAACGAGAACAACCACTATCTCCTTCGCTCTATACAGAAGAATACTTCCGCACAGCATGTGAGGGCTATGATGAGTTTAACGAATCTGACGGCCAACGTCTATCACGCCGCCTAGAGGCCGCTTTTGCGCTGGCCGATGTCAAACCCGGCATGAAAGTGTTGGATGTTGGCTGTGGGCGTGGTGAAATTTTGCGCCACTGTGCCGAGCGTGGCGCTTATGCCTATGGCATCGACTATGCCCCCGTCGCGGTAGAACTATCGCACGAGGTCATTGGCGCCATGTCTCCGGAAGATGCCGCCCGCACTGGGGTTATGTTGGCCGATGCCAAAAAACTGCCCTTCGCCGATAAGTCCTTCGACCGTGTGCTGATGTTCGATGTTGTCGAACACTTGCACCCATGGGAACTGCACGAGGCCATGCTAGAAGTGCGGCGCGTCCTCAAGGATGATGGGCGTTTCATTGTGCATACTGCACCCAATGTTTGGTACGACCGTTACGCCTATCCAATCGTGCGCCAATTCCGCCGCTTGATGGGGCAAGGGCATCTTTATCCCAAAGACCCGCGCCAATTTGGTGTGGCGGTCAACGAGCATGTGCATGTCAACGAACAATCGCTGTGGAGCATGAAGCGCGCCCTACGTGAAGCTGGCTTTGAGGGCAAAGTGTGGCTAGATAGCCCGCCGCAAAACCGCCAAGAGCCATTCATCTTAACCCTGTTGCGCAAACTAGCTTTTGAAACTGTGCCACTGCGCTGGTTCTTCGAACGCGAGGTCTTTGCTGTTGCGGCAAAACGCCGTAGCAAGTAAAGTTTACCTAAGCAGTGTAAAAGCTAAAAAATAACTGTTGAGATGAGTTGTGGGGCACGGCTATATGCGTGACAAAAGACCAGTCGATGAGCTTTCCATAGAAGAGTTGGAACGTATACTGGCCATTCGTAAGCGCGAAGAGCGAATGAAACGGCTGAAGCGGATGGAACGGCAGGGGCGTGTTATCCCCGCATCTGAGCCGCCGCCCGCCGTTGCCGAACCCGCCCCAACGCCAGCGACGCCCCGCCAGCTAGATTCTGCCACATTGGTTTCACGCACGGTGACATTGCCAGAAGCTTCACTTGGCGACAAGCGCCCCGCTGCGCCAATGTTCGAAGATGACGCCGATATTGACATCGCGCGCCCGCGCAGCCAAAAGCAAAAGCAAATCTGGCGGCGCTTTGTCGATAGAGCGCTGCTGGCCGTGGAATTGTTGGCGGTTGCTGGTCTGGTATTTCTCGGCGTGAAGATGGTCGAGGATATAGGCCGTTTGGAGCGCGAAACCGCCTCCGCACAGGCACAGGCGGAAGAGATACGCCGCGCTGGCATTCCTACCCCTACTGCCACGCCCCAACTAGAGATTTCGCAATTTGTGCTCCCCAGTGGTCACACGCCGCCCACCAGCCCCGATGGCGGCCAGTTCAACTTCAACGAAGTGCCGGAGCATTTGCGCAATCTGGCCTACCAGCAGATTGTGCAGCCGCCCATCAGCCGCCCCGCGCCAACTG